>NZ_DASTTN010000081.1:0-5822 GCF_035760125.1 Flavobacterium sp. | reverse complement strand
GCAACCACTCTTTTGAAATGGGTTTTTTCTCCAGCAAAAGCTGCATTGGTGGGGTTTCTTGATTTCTTGCCAAATTTAATTTCCATACTGGTAATTGTAATATTGTTTCAGTATCTTTTGAAAGCCATAAAGTTTTTTGTTGATGAGATTCAGAAAGGACAAATCAAAATTGAAGGTTTTTACAGTGATTGGGCTAAACCTACTTTTAACATCATAAAAGTCTTAATCTATGCTTTTATGTTAGTGATTATCTTTCCCTATTTGCCGGGATCCAATTCACCAATATTTCAAGGTGTTTCTGTTTTTGTTGGTGTTTTGTTTTCATTGGGTTCTTCTAATGCAATCGCTAATATGATAGCGGGACTGGTAATAACGTATATGCGTCCTTTTAAAATTGGTGATTTTATCAGAATTGGTGATGTAAGCGGAACTGTTATTGAGAAAACATCTTTGGTAACCCGTGTTCGAACTCCAAAACAAGAAGATATTACGATTCCAAATGCTACTGTTTTATCAAGTTCTTCGATTAATTATTCGGCAAATACCGCAGAGAACGGCAATGGCTTATTAATTCATACTAAAGTTACTATTGGGTATGACACTCCTTGGAATAATGTACACAGAGCACTTATAGAAGCCGCTTTGAGAACCGATTTGATCGAAAAGATTCCGGCTCCATTTGTTTTGCAAACGAGTTTGGATGATTTTTATGTTGCGTATGAAATTAATGCATACACCAAACAGCCGAATCAACAGCCCGCTATTTATTCAAAATTACATCAAAACATCCAAGACTGTTTTAATGAGGCTGGTCTTGAAATTATGTCACCGCATTACAATTCTCATCGTGACGGAAATAAAACAACTATTCCAGATACTTACCTGAATAAGGAATATGAGGCTCCTTCATTTAACGTAAAAGTTGATAAATAATTTTTTTTAGTATTGATAAACCTGTTAAAATGTTATTTTTTTAAAAATATTTTGTAAGTAAAATAATGTTTATTTTTTGTTAGGATTTAGTTCAACGAGTTTTTTTGCATTTTTATGAATGTCTGTTTTTTAACTATTTGTAAATTAGTTGTTTGCGTAATTATTTTTTCAATATCACCAAAAGTGGGTATTGTAGAGTTCTAGTATGTGGCTTAAATTTGTATTATTCTTAAATATTTGTCTAAATGCTTAATTTAAATTAGTACACAAAAGATGAAAAATCATTTTATTAATCAAGATAAGTTAAATCTATTTACAAAAATTATTTCGAATAAGATTCAAAATGGATTTGTAGTTGTAGAGCGTAATGACAAATTGCCCTTTACCATTTTATATAAAGAGGGTAAAAAAATAAATCATAGCCTCAATTTTTTAATTTGTTGTGCAACACTAGGAATGTGGTCTTTGCCTTGGTTGTATTTAACGCAAGTTACTTCCAAGGATAAAAAAGTATTGATCGCGATTGATGAGGAAGGCAAAATTTTTGAAGAAAAATGTTATTTGGGTTAATCTTATTTATGTCTTTAAATCACTAAAAGATTGCTATAGATTGACTGAGACGAACTTCGTTTTTAAAAATTAAAGGATTGGATTAGGAAAAAATCTGTAAATCTTTGGAAAGATATTAAATTGCGTTTTGATTTATTAGAAATAACTAACAATTCTTTTAAGTATAATATATAAAGGGATAATGCATAAAAAGCCACCACAAATTATTAATTGTGTGTGGCTTTTTTGTTGGATAAAAGTTATCATATACTCTTTATAGTTTTTCTTTTAGATATTTTGCCGTAATTGATTTTTTGTTTTTTACTATTTCTTCGGGAGTACCTACAGCTAGTAATAAACCTCCATTTTCGCCTCCTTCAGGTCCTAGGTCGATAACCCAATCAGCACATTTTATTAAGTCAAGATTGTGCTCAATTACAAGTATAGAATGTCCTTTTTCGATTAGAGCATCAAAGGAAGCCATTAGTTTTTTGATATCGTGAAAATGCAATCCTGTTGTAGGTTCATCAAAAACAAAAAGAGCTTTTTCCTTGATAGTCCCTTTAACCAAAAAGGAAGCGAGTTTAATACGTTGAGCTTCCCCTCCAGAAAGTGTCGATGAGGATTGTCCTAATTGTACATACCCTAAGCCTACATCTTGCAGAGGTTGTAATTTTTGAATGATTTTTGTTTGCTTGTTTTTTTCGAAAAAAATAATGGAATCATCGATAGTCATTGTTAGAATATCGTGAATGTTTTTACCATCAAAAGCAACTTCTAGAACTTCTTTTTTGAAGCGTTTTCCGTTGCAGGTTTCACAAGGCAATTGAACATCAGCCATGAAAACCATTTCAACATTTATAGATCCTTCACCTTTGCAGGTTTCACATCTTCCTCCATCGACATTAAAAGAGAAATGTTTGGCTTGATAACCTCTTACTTTGGAAAGTTTTTCTTTGGCATATAATTCTCGAATGTCATCATAGGCTTTAATATAGGTTACAGGATTGGAACGGGAGCTTCGCCCAATAGGGTTTTGATCTACGTATTCGATATGTTTAATCTGTGAAAAAGAACCTGAAAGCTCACTAAACTGACCTGCTTTTTCTCCAGCATTATCTAATTTTTTCTGCATGGCAGGAAAAAGAATTTTTTTGACAAGTGTACTTTTTCCACTACCTGAAACTCCAGTAATTACTGTTAGGACATCAAGTGGAAAAATAACATCTATATTTTGTAAATTGTTTTCTCTTGCGCCTTTTATTTCGATAAAATTTTTATAGGGCCTTCTCTTCTTTGGAACAGTAATTTCTAGATCTCCGTTCAAATATTTAGCGGTCAAAGAACTTGATTTAAGGATTTCGTCATAAGTGCCTTGCGCCACTAGATTTCCCCCCAAGGTTCCTGCTTCTGGACCTATATCAATAATCATATCGGCAGCTTTCATAATATCTTCATCGTGTTCCACTACGATTACAGTATTGCCAAGGTCGCGTAATGACAATAAAACTTTAATTAAGCGTTCTGTGTCTTTTGGATGTAAACCGATACTTGGTTCATCCAGAATGTACATGGAACCCACAAGGCTACTACCTAATGAAGTCGCCAAATTAATACGTTGGGATTCTCCCCCGGAAAGTGTTGATGAATTTCGGTTTAAAGTCAAATAATTCAAACCAACTTCGGTTAAAAAAGACAATCGATTATTGATTTCAATTAATAATCGCTTGGCAATTTGTTTTTCATATTCATCCAAATCAATGTTCTTGAAAAAATCAACCAAGTGTTTGATTGGTAAATCCACTAAATCAGATACGGTTTTTCCGTTGATTTTTACATAGGAAGCTTCAATTCTCAAACGTTTCCCTTTACAAACATGACATTTGGTTTTGCCTCTATAACGAGAAAGCATTACTCTGTTTTGGATTTTATAATTTTTCTCTTCGAGTTCTTTGAAAAAGTCATTTAGCCCTTGGAAATATTTATTTCCAGTCCAAATCAGGTCTTTTTGCTCTTCAGTGAGTTGAAAAAATGGTTTATGAATAGGAAAATCAAATTTATAAGCATTATTGACCAATTCGTCTCGAAACCAGCCCATGCTTTCACCACGCCAAGGAAAAATTGCATTCTCGAATATCGAAAGGGAAGTGTTTGGGACGACCAATTCGGCATCAATTCCAATAATGTTTCCGTATCCTTCACAAACTGGACATGCACCATACGGATTGTTGAAACTGAATAAATGAACATTGGGTTCTAAAAAAGTGATGCCATCCAATTCGAAATTATTGGAAAATGAAAATCTTTTATCTGAATTTAATTCCTGCAAATAGCAAATTCCTTTTCCTTCAAAAAAAGCTTTTTGTACGGCATCAGATAGTCGATTGTAAAACTCTTCTTCATCTTTGACCACGATTCTGTCAATGATGAGTAAAATATCTTTATGGTCAAGAGTGTGTTGTTCTGCCGGGGTGAAATCATCCAAACGAACCATATCATTATTTACTAAGATCCTAGCAAATCCTTGTTGCAATAAGACTTTTAGTTTGTCTTCCAATTGTCTTCCTTCTTCAAGGTGAATAGGGGCAAGGAGAAGCCATTTGCTGTCCAATTCAAAATTTTTAACTTCAGTAACTACATCTGTAACTGTATTTTTTTTGACTTCTTGTCCCGAAATTGGGGAGTAGGTCCTTCCAATTCTGGCAAACAATAATTTGATGTAATCGTATATTTCGGTTGAAGTTCCTACGGTTGAACGGGCATTGGTGGTGTTCACCTTTTGTTCTATGGCAATAGCTGGAGCAATTCCTTTAATGTATTCCACTTTTGGTTTGTCCAATCGACCCAAGAATTGTCTGGCATATGATGATAAACTTTCTACATAGCGACGTTGTCCTTCGGCATACAAAGTATCGAAAGCTAAACTGGATTTTCCAGATCCTGAAAGTCCTGTGATAACGACAAGTTTGTTTCTGGGAATAGCTACATCTACATTTTTTAAATTATGTACCTGTGCACCTTTTATGATGATGTTTTTCTTTGGATCGAGTTTGGAAATATCAATTGACATACTAAAAATGAATTTCCACAAAAGTACTCAATTTTGATGTGAGAATCCCCAAAGAATTATAATCAAAACTTAGTTTTTTGTAGATGAAAATTTGGTTAATAGTTTACGCCAGAGATTGATGATAAGGTGTTTTCACAAGAATTTATTGTGGATTATATTAAAGTTTATCAGTAAAACATAAAATAGGAATTAAAAATTTTAATATTTTAACCTAAATAAAGACACTATCCTGCAAGGCAGCAATGGCCTTGTAGGTATAATCTTCTTCTAATTTAAAGTGATAAAATAATTTCCTGATGCCCTTTCCTATTTCACGTTTGCTGCATATGTATGCTATGACTATGTATTACAGGTGTTTATTGTTTTTGTGTTTAGATTGTAATCGCCTTGCAAGAATTGTTTTAAAATGAAAAAAATAACATTTATCATTTTTTTTCTTGCTACTTTTGATAATTATTTGTTAAATTTGACAACTAATTAACCTAAATAACCTCCATAAGCCTATAGCGTAGAACTACTTTTTAGAAGATTCCCCGAAAACTAACAAATCTAAAAAGAAATTGCTATGGCAAATTTACAAAAATCTGATGCTTTATTAGTAAAGGATTATATGGCTGGTGACGAAAACTCCTTGGCTGTATTAATCAAAAGACATGAATCTAAAATTTATGGATTCATTTATTCTAAAGTAGCCGATAGAGAGGTTTCTAACGATATCTTTCAAGATACTTTCATCAAAGTTATTAAAACTTTGAAAACTCAGTCATATAACGAAGAAGGTAAGTTTTTACCTTGGGTAATGAGGATTGCACACAATTTAATAATTGATTTTTATAGAAAATCAAAAAAAATGCCACTCTTCAGGGAAACTGAAGAATTTTCTATTTTTTCTATAATGTCTGATGATTCCCTTACGGTTGAAAACCAGATTATTGCCGATCAAGTTGAGGTTGATATTCGTAGATTAGTTGAAGAGCTTCCCTTAGATCAAAAAGAAGTTTTGATTATGCGCATGTATCAAGATATGAGTTTTAAAGAAATTTCCGAAACTACCGGTGTGAGTATCAATACAGCGTTGGGTAGAATGCGATATGCAATAATGAACTTGAGAAAAATTATAGACAAGCATCAAATTGTTTTGACAAATTGATAATAAATTGATAATTCTTCCGTTGTAATATAAAATATAATTTATACTACATATGGAAAAGAATTACTCTAAAGCATTGAAAATTTCTAAAAAAATGAAACCGGATAAAGAAGTGGTATC
>NZ_DASTTN010000080.1:0-6341 GCF_035760125.1 Flavobacterium sp. | reverse complement strand
CGCTTCAATGGGATTTTTCCCTTTGGCAAGAGCCAATTCATAATGCGTTTTTCCTTGAATATCAACCATCTCATCCAGATTCTTCGCGATGATATTATGCATTCCAATCTCTTCACCATAGTACACAAAAGGAACTCCTTTAGCGGTAAGCATCAAAGCCGCTAATGCCAAAGCTTTGTCTGGATTTCCATCTGCCAATCGGTCAATCATTCGAGGCATATCATGGCTTCCAAAAAACAAAGTTGGATAATTACTCATGTTTTTTTCCATGCTTTGCAACTCATCAAAAATACGTTGTGAGGAAAATGTTTTGATACTTCCAAAGTTGAAATTAAAAACCACATCCAATAAATCCTGAGATTGATATTGTTTCAGCACTTCAATTTTATCGCTTCCAATTTCTCCAACTATAAAACGATTATCATAAGCATTAACAGTCGATTTTATGATCCTCATGGCATTTTTAACACCGGCTTGATCGATATCATTTTTGTGTTGTTGCTGTCCATCTTTAAAAGGATTGTCAGTTGTAATCCCGTCAGTGTTCAAAAAATTAATCACATCCAATCGAAAACCATCTACACCACTGTCCAACCAAAAACGAAGTACTTTCTGAACCTCAGCAACTACTTTTGGATTAGACCAGTTGAGATCTGCCATTTTCTTATCAAACTTATGATAATAGTATTGATTGGTCAAAGTGTCTTTTTTCCATGCCGTTCCTCCAAAAAAAGACTCCCAATTGTTCGGTTTTTCTTTCCAGATATAATAATCCCGATATGGATTATCAACAGATTTTCTAGACTCCTGAAACCACTTACATTCGGTGGAAGTGTGGTTCAAAACCATGTCCATAATGACTTTGATTCCCCTTTTGTGGGCTTCTTTCAGGAAAATATCAAAATCGGCTTTACTTCCATAAGTAGGATCAACCTCGTAATAATTAGCAATGTCATAGCCATTGTCAACCTTGGGAGAAGTGAGAAAAGGAGTCAGCCAAATACCTCTGATACCTAGCTCTTTCAAATAATCCAATTTATTGGTCATTCCTTTAAAATCACCATATCCATCGCCGTTGCTATCGGCATAACTCGGCATATAGATTTGATAAAAAACGGATTCTTTCCACCATACTTCAGCGGAATTGTTTTCTTTCAAACTACAGGCGTCCATAGTGATTAGTGCTCCCAATAAAATAAGTATTACTTTTTTATTCATGAATTTTAATAGCTAAGTTCTCCGATATTTCAGCAATTTCCAATGAATGCACCGCATTATCCTGATTGATTTTTCGAACATGAGTATTGTTATCTATCCAAGCTTTTTGATCCATAAACATGGCGCTTACCAATTCCTGATACAGTGTTTGTTTTTGTACATCATCACCTGTGTCAAGTCCCAACTTATATTGATAATGAATGTTTTTAAACCTACCTTTTGAAACTTTAGACTGTTCAAAATATTCAATTATTTCAATTGCTGCATTTGGAAAAATTTGTTTCAATGTCTGTAATTCTTCTTCCGTACAAAGTGCGGTCATCTTTAATCGTGTGGGTACCCATTCAAATAGTGTAATTTCACCTTTTTCGAATAGCAGTCTCATTTCTTGTCTATCCATTATTTTAGGTTGATCAAAACCATGGTAAAAATTAACCAGTCCGTTTCCATATTGAACTACAGATTGCACTTTGTCCCAGATACCTTTATGACCAAATCTTTCGACTTTTTTAGAAGATTTTACTTTTCCATCGCCAAGCCATCCCGAAAACATATCAAAAAAATGCACACCATGCTCAATAAAAATTCCTCCACTTTTTTCTTCATCCCAAAACCAATGTTCTTTTGACAAAAACTCGTCTGAGGCATAATTTTCAAAGAAACCGTGTAAAAAATCTCCCAAAACCTGATTTTGGATAAGCTGCTGCACTTTTTCGAACAAAGGATTGTATCGTTGCATCAGATTCACAACGTAAAGCAAATTCCTTTCCTCGGCAAGTGCTCTTAACTCTATTGCTTCTTGAAGTTTTGTCGCGGCAGGTTTTTCACAAATGACATGTTTCCCTGCCAACAAAGCTGCTTTTGATTGTTGATAATGTAAATAAGGAGGTGTTGCAATATACACTAAATCAATAGTTGGTTCTGAGCAAACTGCATCCAAAGAAGGAAATATTATAGCGGATTCGTCAATTTCTTTTAAACGTAAAATATTCTTTTCGTTTTCATCATAACCTCCAACTAATTTTACTCCCGGTATTTTTACAAATTCTGCAACCGCAAAATGAGCGAATGAACCAACACCAACAACCGCAATATTTATGGGCCGACTCATACTTTTTATTTTTTTATAATATTATAATCCACCACAACACCGTTAACCAACATTTTTGAGCCAGAATAGGTTATTTTTCCATTAGAAGGAACGATAACAATTACGGCCGAATTTAATCCTGCGATTTTAATATTTGCAGTAGCGGAAACATTTTTGGCAACAAAAGTTCCAGAAACGGTATTGTATAAATCTACTTTTTTTCCTTTTTGAATAGCTATAGTAACGGTTTTATCTTCATTATACGGATTGTAATATAAGAAAGAAGGATATGCTTTGTCATGAAAAAAATCGGTTGCAAGTAAATTCAATTGCAAGATTCCTTTCACATCGGTTGCCTTGATAATACTGCCAAAGATTCCCACATGGGCACTACCATACACGCTCAATTGAGATTCTTCGGGATTTTTCCCCGGTACCCAAAGCGGTCCATCTCCTTGCGCAACGGGAGCAGGAACATAGCTGTATTTATCGTAATTCGATTTTTTAATCATTCCTTCATAAGCGATTACCCCTTTTCCGGCATCGGCCAATTGTGGAATTGTTTCGTGCTCATCCGGCATATATTTTGGATAAAAATAACGGGACGCATTTGCTGCATTCAACATCCATTTCCCAATAGCAGAAGCATACGATTGATTGTAGCGTACCATTGGCACCATTGGCCAAGCCATATCATACGTATTCATTAAAAAACCATAACCACCATGATCAACAGTACTTCCTACGGTACCCGAAATATCGATTCCATTCCAGTTTCCTACCAATACGCCCCAGCCTTCACGACATACGGCGGTTCCGTCAAAAGTCCAACCCAACATTTTATCGATATCATAATGAGTTCCTTCTTCTGCATTCATTTTTGCCGCTAAGTAGGCTCCAAACGGCATTAATAATTCATAAGTTGGATTTATCGTTTGCGATTCCAAAGCTGCCATAGCACTTTTCGCTCCCTTTAAATATTTTGGATCTCGAAATTTTTTATAGGCAGAATATAAAACCCAAGCATGTCCAGCTGCAGCATCTGGTTGTGCACAAATGGTATTTTTCATGGGTTTCATTTTGGCATAATCAAAATAGGAATAATCATAATTCCCATTCAAAACCATATCCGCCTCATAAAATTTATCGGCAATTTTTCTAGCCATTTTTTCCAATCCAGGCTCGTTTGGATATTTGTCATATATAGCATAAAACAATAGATTAGGGTAAACATCGTACCACCAATCACGTCCATAACCACCTCCCAATAAAGCAACTTCGGGACAGGTATTATTCATTATGATATCCCAACTGGTTTCGCTGTTAAAATAATTTTTGGTCATCCCAACATAATTCAGTTTCTGCTGATTTCTTTTGTCAATCCCTACCAAACTAGCTCCTAATGTGGCACCCATAGTTGCTAGAGCTTCATGGAACATCCCTTTATTATTGGTTCCTTGGCGCACATCTGCCATAGCGGTATATAATCCAACTACTTCTTGCGGGTAATTTTTTCGGCTATTATCTTTCCAAATTAAAGGCCAATATTTGCCTTTGGCATTAAAATCGAACACCGTTTTATCAAAATCAAGTGCCAATTTTTTATAATCAATAATCTCTAACTGAGCAGGAATATTAGGCATTTGTTCTACACGAGCTATTTTTTTTTGTACTACCTGTGCCCCTGTGTTAATGCTGAAAAATAACAGCCCAACAATAGCAATTTTAAAATAAGTTTTCATCATTAGATTTTAGAATGAAGATTAACAATTTTTGATATATGAAACATTATTTAGTTCTAATATAATAATCAGTTTTTAAACAATATGTTCAGCCACATGATCTAGAACTTTAGGGTCAATTAATTCTGAGCTTTCCTTCTCTGGAGAAAGTATATTCCCTTCGGCAATAATCTTTTTACTAATATAAATCGAACATAATTGCAGAAGCGCAATAATACCAATAGCATAACGCAAGGCAAAATCTTCGGAAAGCGTATAATACAAAACCAAGAATGTTCCAGCTCCGCAAAGTCTACCAACATACAAACCCGCTTCGTGATTTAATATATAAGTGAATTCCCCTCTTTTCTCAATATGGGAAACAATATCAATAACTCTCAACTGAATAGGAAAATAAGCTAAATCCATTAACGGTTTGGCTATCAACAATAGCAGCAAGAATATGATTACTCCAGTTTTATTATAAAAGAATCCATTTAAACAAGCGCCTAGAGCAAAAAGTATAAGTCCAACTGCGAATATTTTTATTCTGTCTGAAGGTTTAGAAAAACGTCCTATAAGGTAAATAACGATTGCTGCCAAAATTGCTCCTATCGATTGTGCATTCCCCAATGCGCCTTCTTCTCCCAATAATTTAAAAATAAGCATCGCAGGAGCGGTTACCAAGAATCCTTGTGCCAAACCTTTGAAGGTAGCCAAAGATAATAGTTTATACCACAATGGATGGAACTTAAAAAAGATATATTGCTTTTGTACCGGATTTTCAAATTTACCTCTAAAACAAACAACCGAAGCCACAATTGTAATCAGAAAAACAATTCCTGTAATGATAATGTAGGCGTCGTGTTTCTCAGCTTCTCCTGTTTTAGATTGAATAAACCAACCTATAGTTGCAGGAATTACAATGGCAATTATGGTATAGAAAAAAGTCTCCAAACCATAATAATAGTTACGGTTTTTGTCATTTGTAATGGCCAATGCCAAATAATCCCTGTTTGACCAATACAAACCAAAGGACATCCCCATAGTGATTCCGGCAATTCCTATACCAGTTAAATCCAATATCTTGAACGACATCATGATAATCATGGCAACGCCACTAAGCATCATTCCTGTTGAATATAATTTTCGAATGTTGAAATGTTTCAACAGAAAACCATTCAACAAAAAAGTAAGCGGAATCCCTGTATAAATGGCCAATTGATAAATAACAACTTTAGAAGTATCATTGGAGTTTCTCATGATGTAGGCTGCAACGAAAATATCAATTACAGGCAATACCAAAGCATAAACCAAATTGGTAAAAATTAGGATGCGAAAATTACGGGTCTGGCTTTGAAAATGATCAATTTCAGTTTGGATTTTTTTAAACATGGCTAAATTTTAAAAGTGAATAGATTTCTTTGATAGAAAATTTAGCACCACACACAAATTCATCTGAAGCACCATAGTAAAATGTAATAGTATCTCCATCTGGTTCTACAATATGACCGTTTGTAAATACTACATTTCCAAAGAAACCGCTTAATTCGTATTCTGTGGTAGGAACCATAATTGGCAATTCCGTTTGAGCAATCACTTTTGAAGGATCTTCTAAATCCATTAAAAAAGCACCCAAACAATACTGATGATTTTCATTGGCACCATGATAGATTGACAACCATCCCTTTTCTGTTTTTATTGGCGCAGCTCCTGCACCAACTCTTTTGCTATCCCAAAGACCTTTTCTTGTTTTGATAATACATTTATGATTTCCCCAGTGCAATCCGTCTGGAGATGACGCAATCCATATATAATTCCCCCCAATTTCTACACTACTAGGACGATGAAGAGCATAAAACATTCCGTTTATTTTTTCTTCAAAAATGGCACAATCTTTATTGTGAGCTGGTAATATCATCCCGTGTTTCTCGAAGTTTTTCCAGTCCGTGGTGGTACGTAAACCTACACCAACCCCATTGTCTGATACAGAAGTAAAAGTCAGATAATATTTTCCTTCTATCAAAGCTACCCTACAATCTTCTATTCCAAAAGCCTCCAAAATTCCTTCGCCTACCAATAATGGATAACCTTCTGGTTCATAAAAATTGACCCCATCCTCACTACACAATAATCTTAAATGGGAAAGGGTTGTTAAATAATCAACACCTTTGTAATTAATTATTCTTGCATCAGATGCATCTAATTCTGGTGCATTTGTTGGAATTTCAATAATTTCTGTACCTGTTTCCGTAAGTATAGGAAATGAAATTATTCCTTCTTTTTGTTCGGGTCTTTCAGCAACTCTAACC
>NZ_DASTTN010000079.1:0-31699 GCF_035760125.1 Flavobacterium sp. | reverse complement strand
TTTCTTAAAGTTATTAATTTGTTTTTAAAAGGTAATTTTAAATAGTTACCAGCCTTAGAATTTGTTTTTTAAACATAGTAACCAAACTATTAACTAAATAAAAAATGGTTTTAAAAGTGTTCAGTCATTTAAAGATCCACAATTTTATCCATCTAAGACTGTGTAACTAAATAATATATTGTATTCAATAAATTAAATTATTCGGCTCCATCCGTTTTAGCTCTGGCTACTGCAAAGTTACCAACTGTTTCGCCAAGAATCAAACCTTTTTCGCAATCACTTCTGTAATGTATGGCTCCAAACATTCTTGAGTCCGATGCTTCTTTGGCCAAAGCCTTGAAAGTTTCTGCTTTAGCGGGTAAAATATGTGACAAAACTGTGCAGGCAGCTCCACTAAAAGTAGAGTGTCCAGATACGTATGCAGGGAAATTAGGAACACCAGTTGTTGTTTTTATAGACGAATCCATTTGAGTAGGCCTTGGATTAAAATATAAGAACTTAGCATCCCAACAACTTATTGCTGCATCCATCATGGAAATGTTTAATAAAGCCATGTTTCGAGCCCATCTTACTTCACTGTAGTTTTGTTCTACAAATGCTTCAGAAGCAATGGCATTCCAGTGTCCGGGTGGAGTGTAAGTTCCAACACCATCGGCCCAGAAAGTAACAATTTCTTGATGTTTTTTTGAATTGTCTTCGCTGAATGCTTTTATTTCTGCCAACTCTTTTGCAAATTGTTCTGATTTTGTTGAAGGAGGCGGTACTGGACGACTCGCAATAACCATTTCAGGAGTCATCAAGAAAGATTTTACTTTTCCAAACAAAGGCAGCATTGGAGGTCTAGCCGGCATTTCTAGTGATTTCCATGGTGTTTCTCCTGTTGCTGCAGTTTGCGTTTCGAGTAAGGTCCATAAATTTTGATTTCCTACAGCAGCTCCAGCTCCATCTGTTGAAGCACGTGCAATAAATTTGCTTGCTATTTTTTTACCCAGACTTATTCCGGCATCAACATCGCTGCGTACATTGGCACCACTAATAATTCGGTATAGTTTTTCTTCTTCTGCCTTTTCTTGAATGAAAGCAATTTCGGTTGGGAATAATAATTTTAATAATTCAACAGTAACTCCAGCCAATACGGCGTCTTCGCAAGGATAAGATGGTAAACTGCTTTTTGGTATTAAAACAGGTAAAGTTGCATCTACAACAAATGGTGCAGGTCTATTGTATAGTTTTTTGTAATGCCAAGCAGCAATCATCGCGTCATACTGTGCAGCACTTACATAAGCATAAGCTCTAGCAGAATATGGAGGATTTGAAAATGGAAATTCTGGGTTAGCAAATGGATTTGCACCTGAAGGAATAGGGTATGTACCATCAGGATTTTGAAAAGGAGGGCGATTGTGTTTGGCAACCAGAGTTCTCATGATTTCATTCCAACGTAAGACTCCGCCAACACTCCAATAGTCAATTATAGCCTGTTGCTCTTTGGTAATATTTGCTTGGTAGCTTTTTATTTCGTTTATTTCTCTTGTGTAGGCCGGTAATGCAGTTGATATGGGAGCGTCTAATGGAAATTCATCAGGAGCGGTTAATAATAGAGGTTTCCATGTTCCTGCGAGTTCGTCTGTGTTTGTTGGGTTTAATTGTGGGAATTGATTATTGCGTTCAGAAATATCATCATTACAGGCATAATTGAATGCTACTAAAAGTATTAATAGACTTTTTGAAATATTTATTTGAATCTTATTTTTCATCTTAGTTTACTTTTTTGTTAAAATTGATCACATAAAATGCACCTCCATAAAAACTGGTTGATTGACCTACGTTTCTGCCGTCAATCACATAATTGGTTCCTCCAATGAAAGCGAGTTCCGGAATTTTTTTCAAAGTGTATTTTATATTGGTTCCCAATCGTAAAGCATTCATAGTATTGCTAGGGAAAGGCATGTTGTTTTGAGTGATATCAAAGCCTCCCGATTGTGTAACCCAATTGTCAATAATTGCCTCTGCAATTAATCTATCAGAGCGGTAACCGGCTCTACCATTTATATTGATAACATTGGGCATATCTACTTCATTGGTGTAATGTATTTCATCTGTGAAATAGGTGTTTCTTTCAATTGTGACATTGCTTCTGAATAAGTAAGCACCTGAGAAAGTGGCGAAAAATTTTCCTAGTTGGTAATCTCCCATTAATCTAAAGGTGGCTACTTGACTCCCTAAACCTAGACTTAAAGGCAAATAATCAACGGCATAATTGGAAACTGGAGTAGAATAACCTCCAAGGGCATATAGTGAATAAGTAGCATTTTTGATTTTCTTTTCAAATGGCATGTATTTTACAGTCAAAGAGAGGTCTTGGATGCCTTCTTGTCCTTTCATAGTTCCAGCCGAAGCATTTGTTTTTACATAAGGTATATTAAAAAGAACATTGATTTTGTCGGTAATTCCATAGTTACCCATTACTCCAACGGATTGAGTAGAAACCGTTCCCATATTCAAATTTTCTCTTTTGTTGGTTCCTTCCCAATACTCATCCCAACTGCTGTATTGGTAGACTGATCCAACGCAGAATCGGTTTTTGCTCATCATAATGGCATCAATCTCTGTTTGAGCATTTGCAAAAAAAGTGCCTAGTAAAAAGCAACTTAAATAAATTTTCTTCATTTTAATAAAAAGGTTTTGGTTAATATTTTTTGGTTATTTGTGGTTTAGGTTTTACAAATCGATGATTTTGGTGTATCTGTTGGGAAGTTTATTTTGTTTAATTTAATTCTGGTAACTCCATTACTCCCTTCTTTTATTTTGATAAATTGATTGGGTTTTATGTTTTTGAATACCTGTTTCTTTTGGGTTTTGGACCAAGTGATTTCTATTTCATCTATTAGTGTTGCTTGTCCAATACCTATTTCTCTTTTTAATGCTGATGACCCAAAACTGCCTCCTGAATTTACTTCTCTGTAAATGTTTCTTTTGATACCATTTTCTCTGAAACTAATTTTTAGACGAGTTCCAATAGCAGATCGGTTTATTGTTGTTCCTTCAAGTTGTAAGCTTAGCCAGTTATTAGTATTTTGACCAGGATTGAGATATAATGAGTTGTTGTAAGAATCACCAATATAAGCACCTCCCATTTCTATAAAAATATCTGAATCACCATCATTATCAAGGTCGTTAATAGCTACACCATGTCCTTTTTGTATGTTTCCAACTCTTCCTGAAATAGTAACATCAGCAAATTTTCCATCACCCATATTTCTAAAAAGACGATTGGGGATCAATGATTTATAGTCAGGATTTCCTGTCCCAATATACATGTCCAAATTGCCATCGTTATCAATATCTCCAAAGTTGGAACCCATTCCAAAAACAGCTTTGTCTAAGCCGGATTTTTTGGTAACATTGGTAAATGTTCCGTCATGGTTATTGTGGTATAGGTACATTGTACTTCCGTTATTTGGAATTTTAAAAGATTCTGTAGCAACAGTATAAGCAATGGATTGGTCAAACTGATACCCACATACAAAAATATCCAGCCAACCATCATTGTCATAATCCCAAAACCATGTTGGAAATGTGTTTAGTTTTACATCATCAAGACCTGCTTTATGGGTGACATCTTCAAATTGTGGAAAGCCATTTTTTATTCCCGTATTTCTAAGCAAAGTGCGTTTTCCTCTCACTCCCGAAAGATAGAGATCAACAAGGCCATCATTGTCATAGTCACTAGCGGTAACTCCTTTTACATAATCTTTTATTTGACAATTGGTAGCAAGGGCAACTTCTTTGAAAGTGCCATCTCGTTTGCTTATGTATAATTCCGAAGGGTAAGTTTCGTCGGTGTCAGAGTTGTTCTCATTTCCTATATACAAATCCAACCAGCCGTCATTGTTGAAGTCTCTCCAAACTCCTGCTTGGGTAGGGAATTCAGATAATAATCCACTTTTGATGGTAACATCAGTAAAGGTATCATCACCGTTGTTGCGTAATAAAGAATTGGCTTGTTTACCATATCTTCCCATCCACGCACCTCTCAAAACAAAAATATCTACATCGCCATCATTGTCATAATCGGCCTGAATCATATTCAATCCGCCTGTAAAACGACCTAAATCTGATTTGGCTGAGCAATCAATGAAGCCTCCTTTTTTATTGTTTTTGTAATAATGCATTGCACCTTTTAGTCCCCAGTCTGATGTGACAATATCTAAATAGTTGTCGTTGTTAAAATCATCAACAATAACACCACCTGCCATGTTTCGATTGTTAAGTTTTAATTTTGGAGCTACATCTACAAAAGGTTTTATAGAAAAATTAGAATTGTCTTTGTCAAGGTTTGGAATAAGCCATTGATGAGGGACTTTTGAAGGATATTCGCCCAATGTCATGTAGGCGATGTTAAGCAGCCACATGGATTCGTAATCTTTTGGATTAGTAGTTAAGAGTTGTTGGTAAATTTCGATAGCCTTTCTTGAACCGGCTTGTTTTTGATGTATTCCCAAGTTTTGAATAGGCATAATACAAGATTCTGAGGAGTGGTTCAATACACAATTTTGTCTTTCTCCCAATCGCATATAGGAAATAGCTAAACTTTTTAATATTTCAGGACTATAGCTGTTAGTGTAACCAACTTTTTTTATTAAGTATTCAAAAACGGATATTGCATCTGTTTCTTTACCAAGTTTTAAAAGAGAATTTCCTTTAAAATAATTTGTTGTTAACCTAGAATCGATTATGCTTGGATGATTAATTATGGAATCAAAAAAAGCTACCTCAGCTTGTGGGCAAAACGAATTGTCCTTGACACTGTATTTTTGATACGTACTTGCTAATTTTGCTACCATTTCATCATTTGGATTTACTTTCTTTTCGCAAGATTGTACCAATGGCAATAATAAAAACAAGGGTATGATGTGTTTAAGTTTCATATTTACTGTTTAAAAAAAATTACATTTTAACGGTTGTGTGTTTTTCTTTTCAAGCCCAATTAAGGAATTATTAAAATCATATTTAGTTCTCTCATTTGTTAAATGAATAACATTTATGAAAAACTAATTTTTTAAAATTTTGATTTTACTTGTTTTGACTCTATGGATTTATAAAACAGATTTATTTCAGTAAAAATGTTTACATGGCTAAAAATAAATTTAACTCAAACCGATAAGAGTGATTTTTTTCTTTCTCTTTTAAATTGAAGAAAATGCTTAGCATGAAAAATTAGTATCTGACAATAATTGTATTCTAAATAAAGAGAATATAATTTGTTAAATTCAATTAGCGTATTTTTTGAAAAATGACAATTCAAAATAAATTTTATTCATCGTAATTGATGATTAGTTTTGAAAGGGCGAATGAAAAATACGAATAAGAAATTATGCCAAAAGCTAGATGCCATTGTTTTTTTCATGTGAAAAATGAAAGCTAAGCCAAGTCGGGTGGAGAGTAGAATGAAGGTACAAAACCAGCATGTAATTCCTCTTTTGAAAAAGAAATTAAAGGAATTGATTCGAAAGCTGTTGTATTTGAAATTGCAATAGACTCGGGATGTTGAATAAAATAATCAATTGTAAACGTTTTGACTATTTTTTTTGAAGCGCCTTTATTTTCGTTGCTAGAATTGAAGAGTTGAATGTCAACAATGTTTTCGATTTCTTGTGTAGACAAGGAAGAATTTACATTTGGGAGATAGTACAAATTAAGGATGTTGTTCTTGATTTGTTTTTTGAAAATATGATAGCTTTTGTTGTTTAATGAGATGTTTTCATTGACATATTCTAATTCAGTATCTTCTGCAAATGTGTATAATGATGCATTAAGGTGAATTACCTTAAATTCAGGATCTGGAATTTTTTTCATAGCTGTTACCCATTCCTGCTCTTGATCAAAAGCAAAAAGCATACGATAGCCTAATGCATTGTAAAACAAGGTTACAAGTAATGTGGTAAATAGTAGTATATGAGCTATTTTTTTCATTCGTCCCAAAAATAACAATTAATATTGATTGTTGGTAATTAAAATAAAAAATTGATAAATAAATTTTAATATATTAAAAATTAAGTTAAATTATTTGTGAATTTATATTTTAATATGAATTTATCTTTGTTTATTTAGATTTTTGTAAATCAGTTTTTTAACAATTACCCTTAAAAAGTATAATTATGATTCATTTATGGCTAAAATAAGCGCTTCAAATGGTCTTAATTTACTTGTGTTATTTTTACTGGAATAATTACTAAGCAGTACTGTCGATTTTTCTAAGTTGAAATCACATTTATATGTGGCATTCTCTGATGAAAAATTAAGTAGAACAATTATTTTTTTATCCTCAAATAATCTTAGATAGACATAAACTTTTGGGTTATCTTCGTCTAATAACGTATACGTTCCATAAACCAATGTTGGTTCTTGTTTGCGTAATTGAACCAGTTTTCTAAAATAGTTTAAAGTTGAATCGGGGTCTTTTTCTTGGGCTTCAGCATTAATGGTTGTATAATTTGAATTCACTTTTAGCCACGGTTTCCCATTCGAAAAGCCAGCATTTTCATTAGTATTCCATTGCATTGGTGTTCTTGAATTTTCTCTTGAAGCTTGTTTTTGTTCTTCGAGAAAAGCCTTCAAATCTCCATTTTCGCTTTGTATAGCAATGTATTTATTTTTGGTGTCGATATCATTATAGTCGTCAATATTGTCAAAACGAATATTGATCATTCCTAATTCATCTCCTTGAAAATAATAAGGCGTCCCTCTCATTGTAATGACAAATGTAGAGAGCATTTTGGAGCATATCTCCCTAAATTCGGGAGTGTCATTTCCAAATTTACTAACCATTCTGGGTTGGTCATGATTGGCCAAGAAAATAGAAAGCCATCCTTTTTCTTTGAAGCCTTTATCCCATCTGGAATATAATTTTTTGTAGTTAACAAAACCATATTCGTTAATGTGCTTTCCTATTTCTACACCTTCAAGATGATAAGCCATGCTCAATTCATTTCGATCTGGATCAACAAAAAGCATGGCTTCTTCTGGAGATGCACCGGCACCCTCAGACACTGTCATAACTTCATAGTGACTCAAAACTTCGCGATTCATTTCTTGAATGTATTCATGTAGATGTGGGCCTCTCCCGTAAAATTTCATGATTTCGGGAATGTTACCCAAAATTTCAGGGGGCAATTCAGGAAAAGAATCATCCTTCGAAATAAACTGAAACGCATCCATTCGAAATCCATCAATGCCTTTGTCTAACCAAAAACGCATTACTTGATATAATTCCTGACGCACTCTTGGATTGTTCCAATTGAGATCAGGTTGTTTTTGTGAAAAGTAATGTAAGTAATAAGCATCGGTAGTCTCGTCATATTTCCAAGCATTGCTGTTTACATCAAACCAACTCCATCGATAAGGTGGAATTCCTTTTTCGGCAGGCCACCAATAATAATAATCTCGGTATTCATTTGTTCTTGATTTTCGACTTTCCTGAAACCAAAAATGTTCATCGCTACTGTGATTGAACACTAAATCCATGATGAGTTTGATTCCCCGTTCTTGTAATCCTTTCATCAGGAGGTCAAAATCGTCCATAGTGCCAAAATCGGCTAGAATAGAGCAATAATCACTCACGTCATATCCATTGTCGTCATTGGGTGATTCATAAATGGGATTAATCCAAATGGCATCAATCCCTAAACTTTCTAGGTAATCCAATTTAGAAATAATGCCCTTTAAATCTCCTACGCCATCATCATTACTGTCTTTGAAACTTCGAGGGTATATTTGATAGATTACGGCTTCTTTCCACCATTTTTTATCAATTTTTGAAACTATGGTGGTTGATTTATCGGGGTTTAATGGGGTATTCAAAATAAATGGTTTTAATAATTATTGTTTTATAACTGATAAATTATGGCTTCGTAAGGGCGCAATTCTTCAGATGTTGATTGTGTAGAGTAATTGTTCATTAGCACTTTAGCTGTCTTGAGATTGATTCCTGTTTTTGCGGAAGCGTTTTTGGAAGTAAAATTTAAAAGGATTAGTAATTTTTTATTGTTTAAAGTGCGAGTGTAAGCAAAGATAGCAGGATTGTTTTCGTCAACCAATTCAAATTTACCATAAATCAATGTGGGCTCATTTTTACGTAATTGGACTAATTTTTTAAAATAAATTAATGTAGAATTAGGGTCTTTTTCTTGTTGAGCTGCATTTACAATAGTATAATTTGGATTGACTTTAAGCCAAGGTGTCCCGGTTGTAAATCCTGCATTTTGTTTTGCATCCCATTGAAAAGGGGTTCTGCCATTTTCTCTGGACGTTTGTTTTTGTTCTTCTAAAAAAGCTTCCAAATCACCACCTTTATTTTTTAATGCAATATATTTATTGCGAGTGTCGAGGTCATGATAGTCATCAATAGTATTGAAACGGATATTGTCCATTCCTAATTCATCTCCATAATAATAATAGGGAGTTCCTCTCATTGTCATTAAAAAAGTAGAAAGCATTTTGGATGAAATTGCTCTAAATTCTGGGGAATCATTACCAAATTTACTCACCATTCTCGGCTGATCGTGATTGGCTAGAAAAATAGCCAACCAACCTTTATCTTTAAATTCTTGATCGTATCGAGAAAAAATAGCTTTGTATTTGACCAATCCAAAATCATTTAGATGTTTTCCAATGTCTACACTTTCAAAATGATAAGCCATGTTTAATTCTTTTCTGTCAGGGTCAACAAAAAGCATCGCGTCCTGAGGGGAACTTCCGGCACCTTCGGCAACAGTCATAATGTCGTATTTGCTGAAAACTTCTTTGTTCATTTCTTGCAAATAATCATGTAAATGAGGTCCAACCCCGTAATATTTGATAATATTTTTTTCATATCCTTTTGGTAGTTCTGGCCAAGTAGTGTCTTTGGAAGCAAACTGAAAGGCATCCATCCGGAATCCGTCAATACCTTTATCAAGCCAAAAACGCATCATATTATAAACTTCTTCTCGGACTTTTGGATTTTCCCAGTTGAGGTCAGGCTGTTTTTGTGAAAAATAATGAAGGTAATAGGAATTTGTTTGGGCATCATATTTCCAAGCTTCGCTATTTACATCAAAAAAGCTCCATCTGTAGGGTGGTTTTCCTTTTTCGGCAGGCCACCAATGATAATAATTTCTGTACTTGTTGTCTCTGGAACTTCTCGATTGTTTGAACCATTCGTGCTCGTCACTGCTATGGTTCACTACTAAATCCATGATTAGTTTTATGTTGCGTTTATGCATTTCTTTCAGCAAAAGATCAAAATCTTCCATGGTTCCAAAGTCTTTCATGATGGCTCTGTAATCGCTAATGTCATAGCCGTTATCATCGTTTGGAGAAGCATAAATAGGATTTAGCCAGACCGCATCAATTCCTAAACTTTTGATATAATCAAGTTTAGAAATAATCCCTTTCAAATCTCCAACACCATCTCCGTCACTATCCTTAAAACTGCGTGGATAGATTTGATAAACAACAGCTTCTTTCCACCATTTTTTATCGGTGTTTTTTAATAGTAATGACTTATTGTCTTGGGCTGTTAAGCTTAAGGATGAAAAGAGGATTAAACATATATATAGCAATATAATACGATGTTTTTTCATGGTTATTTTTTTTTGTCTTTTATAATTCTAAAACTATCGCTTCATAAGGTCTCAGTTCATTATTTTTTGATGGCGCTGCATAATTGTTAATTAGAACTTTTGCTTTAGAGATGTTGATTCCGGTATTTGCGGAAGCATTTTTAGCACTAAAATTTAATAGTACCAATACTTTTTTGCCTTTAAGTTCTCTTGTATATGCGTATACATTAGGATTGTTTTTGTCCAAAAGCGTATATTTTCCATAAACCAATACTGGATTTTTTTTGCGCAATTGAACCATATTTCTAAAATAATTTAATATCGAGTTTGGATCTTTATCTTGTGCTTTAGCATTCAAAATAGTATGATTGTCATTTACTTTTAACCAAGGAGTTCCTGTCGTGAATCCACCATTTGTGGAACTATCCCATTGGAAAGGTGTTCTTCCGTTGTCTCTGGCTCCACCTGTTTTTTGGTCTTCAATGAATTGCTTTAGATCACCACCTGTTTTTTGCAGTCTTTCATATTCTGCCAAAGTTTCAATATCTCTGTAATCTTCAATTTTATCAAATTTGGCATTTACCATTCCAATTTCATCTCCGTTATAATAGTATGGAGTTCCTCTCATTGATAGTAAAAAAGTAGTTAGTAGTTTAGAGGAATAATCATGAAACTCTGGCGAATCATTTCCCCATCTTGTTGCCATACGGGGTTGATCGTGATTGCCTAAATAAATTGTTCCCCAACCTTTGGTTTGGTAAACGGCATCCCAGTCTGAATAGATTTTTTTGAAATCAACTAAAGAATACGGACCCATTTTTTTGAAATAACCAGGGATGTATCCTAAATTGGTTCCTTCAAAATGGTAGCCCATATTTAGCTCTTTTCTGTCGGCGTCCACAAAATTCAATGCTGTTGAGGTTAACATTCCTGCGCCTTCGGCCAACGACATACAATCGTATTTACTCAAAACTTCGCGGTTCATTTCTTGAAGGTATTCGTGTAAATGCGGCCCACTTGCCATGTAAACATCCCAACGGCCATGATAGTTTTTGTCCAGTTCTGCTTGAGTGATTACGGGAAAACTAGGATCTTTGGAAATAAATGGAATCACATCCATTCGAAATCCATCTATACCTTTGTCCAGCCACCAACGCATCATGCTGTAGATTTCTTGTCTTACTTTTGGATTTTCCCAATTCAAATCGGGTTGTTTGAAATTGAAATAATGCAAGTAATAGGAATCGGTGGTTTTGTCGTATCTCCAACCACTTCCGTCAGCTTCAAATGCTCCTGGACGGAAGGCTGGTTTTCCTTTTTCTGCTGGCCACCAATGGTAATAATCTCGGTATGGATTATCTCGAGATTTACGGCTTTCTTGAAACCATTTGTGCTCGTCACTACTGTGATTGACAACTAAATCCATTACTAGTTTCAGTCCTCTTTCATGCATTCCTTTTAATAAAGCATCAAAATCCTGCATCGTGCCAAATTCTTTCATGATGTTTTGATAATCGGAAATGTCATAACCGTTATCGGCATTTGGGGAACTGTATATGGGGTTTAGCCAAATGATATCGACGCCCAAACTTTTAATATAGTCCAGTTTGGAAATAATTCCTTTCAAATCGCCTACACCATCCCCATCAGAGTCTTTGAAACTACGTGGGTAAATCTGGTAAACGACTGCTTCTTTCCACCATTTTCTGTCAATTGGAACTTTTTTTTCTTGGGCTAACATAGTGTTACAAATGATATTAATCAGTGTAATTAATACGAGCGAAAGTGTAGTATTTTTTTTCATTTCAGTTGTTGTTTATTTCTTTATTGGATTCATAAAAGAATCAATGGTTGACTTATCAATCTTAGGATTAGCTCCCTCTTTTTGTGCCACTAATGCCCCAATTGCACAAGCAAAATTTATTGCATTTTGTGGATTTTCTTGGGCTAATAATTTACTTAAAAGTCCTGCCAAAAAAGAATCGCCAGCCCCAACAGTATCGGCAACTTTTATTTTGTAACCACTATTGTAATAGAAATTATTGTTATAATACAAAACGGCTCCATGACTACCTTTGGTAACGCAAATATGTTTGGTATTGGTTTGTTCGGCAATAAATAGGATATTTTGTTCCAATGAATGAAAAGGTGATTGTAGATATTCACTTATTTCATAAATTTCATCATCGTTGAATTTTATAAAATCAGCTTCACGCATCAAATGATTGAGTATCTCTTTTGTGTAAAAAGGGGACCGTAAATTGACATCAAAAACAGTGTATTTTGCATAATTGATTAATTCAAATAAAGTGTTTTGCGAAACGGCATCTCTACAAACTAAACTGCCAAAAACCAAGGCGTCGGCTTTTTTTACAATAATTTCATCTTCGGGTGTTTCTATAATTTTGTCCCAAGCGGCAGGATAATTAATGGTGTAGGAGGCAGAACCTTTATCGTTCAATTGAACAATGACCTCTCCCGTTTTTAGATTTTCATCAACTTGTATGGAATCCGAATTTACCTTGTGGTCTTTGATGTATTGCAGCAATTCTTTCCCTATTTCATCATTTCCTATTCGGCTTATTATTTGAGATTGTATTCCCAAAGAAGCGAGTCGAATAGCAACATTTAATGGTGCTCCTCCAATTTTTTTATGAGTTGGAAAAACGTCAAACAAGACTTCTCCAAAACATATTACACTGATTTTTTTATTTGTTGCTTTCATTCGATGATCATTTTTTGTTCTAATTCTTCAAGTGATAATCCTTTGGTTTCGGGCATCATGAATAAAACAAATGTCAATTGCAATATCATCATGAACGCAAAAAAAGCAAAAATAGGCCAAGGGTTTTTGTGAAATATATCAATAACAACAGGGCCAAGCAAAGTAATCAATGCGGCAAAAATCCAATGAATACTTGTGCCGAAGGATTGACCACGAGCACGAACTGTATTTGGGAATATTTCGGATATAAAGACCCAAATTACAGCTCCTTGTCCAATAGCATGCGAAGCAATAAATACGAGAATGGAGGTTAACAAAATGATAGGTCCGGCATTGGTATTAAAAGCCCAAGCGATTATGCATAAGCTCAAAATATAACCAATACTGCCAATAGTCATTAATAATTTTCTACCCAAAATATCAATTAAACGCATGCCAATAATGGTAAAAATGAGATTAATGGCACCTATGAGTATTGAATTCATTAGAGATTCTTTCGAGCCTAATCCAGCCATTTCCAGAATTTCTGGTGCGTAGTATAAAATAAAATTAATGCCGGAAAGCTGGTTGAAGAAAGCAATTAAGAAAGCCAAAACGATTGGCCATCTGTATTTTTGGGTAAATAATTTTTCCTTTACAGTGGAGTCTACCACGTCTTTTTTGATTTCATTAAAATTTTCCAAAGCCTCTTCTTTTGAAAAAATCATTTCAAGAACTTTCAGTCCTGTAGCATCGTCTTTTTTGTTTAAAATTAGCCAACGTGGACTATCTGGAATTTGAAAAACGATGATACTATAGATTAATGCTGGTAATGCAACAATCCCAATCATCCATCGCCAATCATTAGCACCGCTAAAACCTTCAAATAAATAATTAGAAAAAAAGGCAATCAGGATTCCAAACACAATATTGAATTGAAAAAGAGCGACTAGTTTTCCTCTGTTTTTGGCACTTGAAATTTCGGAAATATAAATAGGAGCAGCTACCGAAGAAGCTCCAACTCCAATTCCTCCTATAAATCTAAAAAAAGAAAAAACATACGGATTAGGAGCCAATGCCGAACCTAATGCAGATACTAAGAAAAGAATTCCAATCCACAACAAGGTTTTTTTTCTTCCCCATTTATCACAAGGAATGCCGCCAAACATTGCACCCAAAACGGTTCCCCACAATGCCATAGACATAATGAATAGTCCATGAAATAATGGAGTTGTGTGCCATAATTCTTTAATGGGTAAGTTTGCGCCTGATATGACTACAGTGTCAAATCCAAATAAAAATCCTGCCACTGCTACGGTTATAGACCATTTTTGTACGTTGTTCATTTTTTGTTTTTTATTTTTTATTGGTTTTGGATGCAGAGTTTGTTTTCCAAATGCTTTTTATTTTTGAAATATTTAGGTTTTTAATTTCTTGATCTTCATCAGACCATATGCTTAATTTGGTATATGGCTTGTTAGGAAAGATTTGTTCCGTAAAGGAATAAACACCACCATTCAAGAAAATTTCTATAGAGGACCAATCCAAAATAATCTGATAATCTAAAGTTGCTGTTGTCAGATTTGGAGCTTCGGTTTTGTGAATTGATTTTCCAAAATCGGCTTCAAAATTGACTAATCCAGAATGGGTTCGGTCTATTGCAAAGGAATTCATTTTGTGGTCATAGATAAAAACTAATGAGTCATTCACTTCATTTGAAAACGTCAATTTTAAATTTTTGGTTAAAGCTTTAAAATCAATTTGAGATTGATTGAGATGATTGTACTCAAAAGTTATTTTTTTATTTGCTTGAATGGATAATAATTCTTCTGAATATTCAGGAATTTTAATTGTTTTCAATTGTTGGATAGGACAGTTTTTAAGAACATAATTGTTGCCTATTTTTTCTAGCGAAAGTTTTCTGGGTAAGGTCATGGCGCTTCTCCAGTTTTTTGTTGGAGTATTTCGCGCATACAACCAATTACTCATCCAACCAATAAAAACACGTTCGTTATTTGGGACATTATTATAAGTAACTCCAGCGTAATTATCTGTCCCATAATCAATCCACTTGATGTCTTTTTGATTTGTTTTAAAACTTTTTCCGTCATAATCGCCTATGAAATACTGTGTTCCAGAACCTCCATTTGGCGCTCCAGGGTTGATACTGATAAGTAAGACCCATTTTTCTTCTTTCGAATTTTCTACTTTTAGTTTGAAAAGATCAGGACATTCCCAAACGCCACCATGGGCACCAATATTTTTGCCAAATTGACTAACGTAGGTCCAATCAATTAAATTTTTCGAACTGTAAAATTGAGCATGATCACCGGCAACTAGAGTCAAATTCCAAAGGTTTGTCTCTGAATTCCAAAAAACTTTTGGATCTCTGAAATCTTTTAAACTGTTGTTTCCTATAATCGGATTCCCCTTGTACTTTGTCCAAGTTTCTCCTTCGTCTAAACTGTAGGCTAATCCTTGTGATTGGGTGTTGATTTTTCCTGCCTTTTCGATTTCCATATTATGATAAGTGAAAATGGCAATCATTGGAGGATTTTCAATAGAACCAAATCCAGATGTATTGTTGATATCGATAACTGCACTCCCAGAAAAAATGAGACCTAATTTGTCTGGAAATAATGCGATTTTTTGATGCTCCCAATGGATTAAATCTTTACTGGTTGCATGCCCCCAATGCATAGGTCCCCAAACAATATCTCCTGGGAAATATTGATAAAATAAATGATAAGTTCCTTTGTAGAATACCAAGCCGTTTGGGTCGTTCATCCATTTCTTTTCGGGAGAAAAATGGAATTGCGGGCGATAGGACTCTTTGTAAGGTAAAGTGGAATCTATTGCAATTGTTTCTGTAGCAGCAATAGCTATTGTGCTGTTGTCTTCTGCTTTTTTGCAAGAAAACAACAATGCAATTAGATTGAGCGCCAAAATGAATAATGCTCTATGAAGTTTCAATTGCATTGCCTTTTATTTTAAAGTTAAAAAGTTAACGAATTATAAAATTAGGATTCAATTTTGAGTTATGTCCAATTATAAAAATCGAAAACGTTTTCGAAGTCTCGAAAACGTTTTCGATTTAAATTTCAATGAGTTACAGAATAAAAGTTTTAAGTTTGATTAACTAAAAAAAAAAGAAGATATATGGTTTCAAAAGTAAAAGGGTTGTTTTTTATACTCATGGTTGGATCAGTGATGTTTGGTCAAGAAAAATCAGATGAGTGGCATTTGTATGCTAATTCTAGAGAGAATTATTTTGGAGTGGCTATGGCCAATGGTAAAATAGGTATTGTTACTGATGATACTCCTCTTAAAACCAAAGAAATTATACTGAATGGTGTTTATGATAGTAGTCCTGAAAATGGAATCAGTAGAATAGTGCGTGGTATAGAGTTTTTAAACCTCCATCTGAGCATAGATAATCAAGAAATTCAATCGAATAATATCTCCAATTGGAGTCAGATTGTAAATATGAAGGAAGGAACGAGCACCACTTCGTTTTCGTTTAAAGATTTTGCGACTATCAATTATACAATTTTGGCTAATAGAGCTGTGCCTTATTCGGCTATGGCAATTGTTACTATTATTCCTAAAAAAGATGTCGAAATTACGGCCAATAATTACATGACTGTCCCTGATGAATTAAAGGATGCAAAAAGTCAGTTTCGCGTGTTGAAAGATAATCAGTATTTAATGCCTGTTTTTGGAACTACTGCTAAAACATTGACTGGTAAATATGTAATTTCGGCTGCTACGACTTTTTTATTTGATGGGGAAAATGAAGTCCTGAAACAAAGTGGGAATGAAGTCGGTTTTTCAAAAAAACTATTGAAAGGAAAGCAATATCGATTTGCCATTGCTGGGGGGATTTGTACTTCAAAAGATTTTAGTGACCCATTGAATGAATCGGAAAGGCAACCGATTTATGCTCTTCAACAGGGAATTGATAATTTACTGAATCGCCATAAACAGGCGTGGGCTGAATTATGGAATTCAGGGGATATTCAAATTGAAGGAGATTTAGATGCTCAACAGCGCGTTCGATTTGCATTGTTTAACCTGTATTCTTACAATCGCCCTGAAACGAGACAGAGTATAGCTCCTATGGGTTTGTCTTCTCAAGGATATAATGGGCATATTTTTTGGGATAGTGAACTTTGGATGTATCCTACGCTTTTGGCATTACAGCCTGATATGGCTAAATCATGTTTGGATTATCGTTTCGATCGTTTGGAAAAAGCCAAACAAAAAGCAACTATTTATGGATACAAGGGAGCAATGTATCCTTGGGAGTCGGATGACACAGGTGAGGAAGCCACTCCAACTTGGGCTTTGACGGGAATTTTTGAGCAACATATTACTGCAGATGTAGCTATTGCTTTTTGGAACTACTACTCTTACACTCAAGATAAAACTTGGCTAAAAGAATCGTATAAGGTACTGAAAGAAACTGCTGATTTTTGGGTAAGCCGCGTAATCAAAAATGATGATGGCAGTTTTTCAATTCTAAATGTTGTGGGCGCTGATGAGTATGCACAGCATGTAGATGATAATGCATTTACTAATGCATCGGCTATCGAAGCTTTGAAAAATACAATTAAGGCGGCTACGATTTTGAATGAGCCTATAAATCCAATGTGGGTGGAAGTTTCAAACAAGTTAATAATCCATTCGGAAAATGGGGTAACCCAAAATTATAAAGGATATAAAGGGCAAATGATTAAACAAGCCGATGTGAATTTATTGGCTTACCCTCTGCATGTTATTACAGATAGAAAGCAAATTGAAAAAGACTTAGAGTATTACACTGAAAAAATTGACAAAAAAGATGGTCCAGCAATGGCATCGGGAGTATTATCAGTTTTGTATGCAAGATTAGGAGACAAGGATAAAGCATATTCTTATTTTGTTAAATCCTATTTACCTAATAGTCGTCCTCCATTTGGAGTATTCTCGGAATCGGCAAATAGCAATAATCCTTATTTTGCAACAGGTGCGGGAGCAATGCTTCAAGCTGTTATTTATGGTTTTGGTGGAGTAGAGCAGACAGATAAAGGATTGCAGTATAATAAAGGGCTTTTGCCTAAACAATGGAAATCTTTAACAATAAAAGGGATTGGTGTTGACAATAGAACCATTTCGATAAAATAGCTACTAATTTTTATTGCCATTAATATTAAAAATGCATTTATGATTTAAATGTATTTTTAATATTAATGGCTTTTTTATGTCTAAAAAATTAGTCAAAACTTGTTTGTTTAATAATATTAGCTTGAAGTGTAATTGTTTCAAATTGAGTTATTTGGTTTTTTTTCGGTTTAATTTTTTTTTTGGACAAATATTTGTAGCTATAATACAGTATTAATTTAACTCTTTTTTCTTTCAATTTTGAAATTTTTAATAAAACATATAAAAAACATTTAAATGTGTTTTTTTTACACTTTTTTATTTCATTATATATTTTTATTTCTTAAAATTTTAACATTCATTTTTCGAAATCGAAAACGTTTTCGGTCCAACTACAACGTTATAGTTTTGTTTTTCTTAAAATTTTCTTAATAAAATAACTATGTTTGACTTTATATTTTAAACAAATAACCAAATTATTAACTAACTTATTTATTACGTATGAAAAATAGTCTACAAAAAGGCTTAATGGTTTTCATAACCATGCTATGTACTAGCTTGATATATTCGCAAGATATATCAGGGCTGGTAACTGATGCGAGTGGCCCACTCCCTGGGGTTTCGATATTAGTAAAAGGAACAAAAACGGAGACGCAAACTGATTTTGATGGAAAATTTACAATTAAGAATGTGGGTTCAGACGCAGTCTTAGTTTTTACTTACATTGGACTTAAAACTCAGGAAGTAAGTGTTGGGAGTAAAAGCACTATAAATGTTGTGATGGCTCAAGATCAAAGTCAATTGAATGAAGTTATTGTTGTAGGGTATGGTTCTGTAAAAAAGAAAGATGCAACGGGTGCAGTAGATATGTTAAGTTCCAAGCAATTTGACAACATATCTGCTACCTCTCCTTCAGAATTATTGAGAGGAAAAGTGTCTGGGGTACAGGTAACACAAACGAGTGGTGAGCCAGGAGCAGGTGTTTCGGTAAGAATTAGAGGTAATTCATCTATTCGTTCTGGAAATAACCCATTATATGTAATTGATGGTGTTCCATTAGATGGGGGAGATGTTTCTTCTGGTGGTTCGGATATTAATGGTCTAGGATCTTCTTCTGCCAGAAATCCATTGAACTTTGTGAATCAAAGTGATATCGAAAGTATTTCTGTTTTAAAAGATGCTTCTTCTACTGCTATCTATGGTTCACGTGGAGCAAATGGAGTTATCGTGATTACAACCAAAAAGGGAAAATCAAAAGTGCCACAATTAACATTTAATTCTTCTGTAAGATTTAGTAGTATGTCTGGAGATTTTAGATTGTTAAATGGTGATGAATTTGTTGCTGCGGGTGGACCTGATAAAGGATCAAGATCTTACAATTGGGAAGATGCTATTTTAAGAAGTGGATTCACTTCAAATAATGATATGTCTATAAGCAGTGGAACGGATAAGTCTAGTACAAGATTCTCTTTGGGTGCTAGTTCAACTGATGGAATTGTAAAAAACACAGGTATCGATAAATATACAGCTTCATTTAACAATAATAATGACTTTTTTAGTGGTGCACTTAAAATTGAAACCAATTTATTATATGCAGGACTTAAAGATGAAACTACTTTAATTAGTAATGATGCTGGTTATATTGGAAATTTAATAGGTACAGCTTTATATTGGAATCCTACTTTGCCAATATACCAACCAGATGGTAGTTATACTTTTGTTGGGGATGATTATTTAAACCCAGTTCAATTGTTAAATGCTTATGATGATCATACTGAGACAAATAAAGTTCTTGGAAGTATTGCTGCAACTTTAAAATTAGGTTCTCATTTCAAATATAAATTTATGTTTGGTGTTGAATCATCTAGTTCAGTTAGAAAACGTCAGTTACTGCCTACTATAAAAATTAACAGTAGTGACCTTGTTAAAAATGATGCTGCGAATGGTGGTGTTGAAAAAAGAGGTTTTGCAGAAATATCTGGAATAAGCAAGTTCAATAAAACAATAGAGCACACATTGACTTATGATAACAGTTTTAGTGATAATGTATCTCTTAACGCGTTAGCAGGTTTCTCTTATTATTCTTATGACACTAGTGGTTCTAGTGCAAGAGGTGTTGGGTATGTACCGGAACAAACACTGCTTGTTGATAACATACAAGGAGGTATTGCTCAGGAATTTAGAACTACATCTTACAAAAATAGAATTGAATTACAATCTTATTTTGCTAAAGCAGAAGTTACATTGTATAAAAATTTAATTGTAACTGGATCTATTCGTGCGGACGGATCTACAAAATTAGGAGCTGATAACAAATGGGGCTATTTCCCGGCAGTTGGAGCAGCCTATAAAGTAATAAATAATAAGGACGGAGCTTTAAATGATATCAAAATAAGAGGTAACTTTGGAGTTACTGGAAATCAAGAGTTTCCAGTGAATTCAGCTGTGTCTAAATCTATTTATGGAAATGGTGGTTCTCCACAAACAGTTTCTGGAGCAAATAGTGAATTGCGTTGGGAAACGACTACTTCATATGGTATTGGAGCTGATTTCTCTTTTTTAAATAATCGCCTAACAGGTTCATTAGATTACTATAAAAGAGACACTAAAGATTTGATTGCACCAGTGCCTCAAGCTTCAACTCAACCAGGTCCAGCTTCTAATAGAAGTGTTAATTTACCAGGTAATTTAATTAATGATGGTGTTGAAGTATCTTTAAACTATAAAATTATTGACAAAGAAGATATGTCTTGGAATTTTGGGATAAACGCTGCTTTCTTGAAAAATAAAATTACAAATTTTGGTTCAGTTTCTTTACTGGCAGGTGGAATCAACGGACAAGGTTTGTCTGGAGCTAATGCTGAGATTATTAAAGACGGATACCCATTGTATACTTATTTTCTTTATGATTTTAAAGGATATGATGCAGCAGGTAATTCTATTTATACAGCTGCAGATGGATCAAATACTGGCTTAGGAAATGCTGACAAAAAATTATTAGACAAACAACCTTTGCCAAAAATCAATCTTGGGTTCAATACTAGTTTTACATACAAAAACTTAGATGCTGGGATGTCATTTTATGGTGCTTTTGGTCATTATCTGTATAATAACACTGCCAATGCTTACTTTTTCAAAAGTGCATTGTTAGGGGGAAGAAACGTAACTCCAGAGGTTGGAAGCTCTCCTCAAAATGGAAGTGATCCTAACTCACCTTCAACTAAATATTTAGAAAGTGGTGATTTCTTGAGATTGGGTAATTTAACAATTGGATATACTTTCAAAGGAGCTTTTATGGAGAAAATAAAATTAAGTTCAGCTCGTTTGTTTGTTAGTGGTGAAAACTTATTTGTAATCACAAGTTATTCTGGATTTGACCCAGAAGTAGATACTAATAAAGCCCTTAACGGAGTTCCTTCTGCAGGAATGGATTATTTGTCATATCCAAAAGATAAGAGTTTTTCTGTAGGACTTAATGTAACATTTTAATTAAGAAAAAAATGAAAAGAATAAATATAATTAAAAGCATCTTTTTTATAGGTACAATTGCATTTGGAGTGAGTTGTACAAATTTAGATGAAGAAGTTTTAGATGGTTTCGTAAATGCAGATGGCGGTGGCGGAGAAGTAAATACAGGTAATTTCTTGCAATCTGCATATGAAGGATTAAGAGGATTTCAGGATCAAGACAAGATGTTTACATTGGACGAAATGTCTGGCGATGGTTTAGTTGGTCCTACAAGAGGTGGTGACTGGGATGACAATGCCAAATGGAGACAATTCCATGTTCACACTTGGGGTTCGGATAATGTTGAAATTAGAAATGCTTGGAATTCTCTATTGACTAATGTTTACAATTGTAATTTGGTTATTTACAATACAGCTACAGATTCTCAAAAAACACAAGCCCGATTTTTAAGAGCTTTCTATTATTATAATATAATTGATTTGTTTGGTCAAGCGCCTTATAGAGAAGAAGGAGCTGCCATTACAGAGGATCCTAAATATTGGACAAGAAAAGAAGCTACTGCTTTTGTAATTAGTGAGTTAGAAGCTATTGTTACTAAGTTGCCGGCTCGTGTTGCTAATGACGCGAGTATCGCTAATGTTGATGCTGCACACTTGTTATTGGCTAAATTGTATCTAAATAAAGCAGTGTTTAATGCAGACGATGCTGCAGGACCTTACACTTTTGATGCTGCGGATATGAATAAAGTAATTTCAAATGTTGATGCAATTACGTCAAGTAGCTTGGCTTCTGAATATTGGAGTAACTTTGCGCCAACAAACAATACCTCTAATGAGATTATATTTTCTTCTAAAAACGTTTTAGGTTCAGGTGGAGGAATTCAATCAAGATGGAGAATGGGAATGCACTATAATCAAACTCCTGGTGGATGGAATGGTTTTTCAACGGTTGCTGAATATTATGATCGTTTTGACGCAGCAGATGACCGTAGACAACATACTTCACCTTCAATTATAGCTAATTTTGGAAATCCAATTGGTTTTCAATTCGGACAAATGTATGGTCCAGAAGGAGATTATAAAACAAATAAAGATGGAACAAAATCAATCATGTCAAAAGATGATTACAAAAATAATGTTCCTTTTGTTCATTATTTAGGTGGTGTTGTTGCTTTACATGATAGAAAAGGAAACCCATTGTTCTATACAAAGGAAGTTACTATGATTGTAAGTGGACCTACTCTTGAAACGGCAGGTATTCGTACTCAAAAATACGAACCAGATAATGCTAATCTAGGGAATCCAGAAAATGATTATGTATTAATGCGCTATTCTGATGCATTGTTGATGAAAGCAGAAGCTGCATTAAGAGGAGGAGCAGGTGGAGCAGCAACTGCTCAAGCTATTATAGATCAAATTGATGTAAGGGCTAAATTACCGGCTGGATCTACACCAGCAACATTGGATGGTATTTATTTAGAAAGAGGAAAAGAATTATGGTATGAAGGATGGAGAAGAAATGATATGATTCGTTTTGGTAAATTCTTACAACCTAGAGAATTAAAGCCAACAACTTCAGATCCAAAGTATGCATTGTATCCACTTCCAGCAGATGCATTATTTAATGCGAATGCTAAACAGAATCCTGGATACTAAGAAATTATTTACTTCATTTTGTTTTGAGTTAGTTATAAAGAGGGTAATTTATTACCCTCTTTATTTATTTAATTTTTATTATTTTTTAAATTTATTACTATTTATTGTATAAATTAGGTCATTATAACACAATCAATCTCTTAACCAAATACTGCCTACACTATGTTCAATCGACTTGCTCTATTTTCTCTCTTTATTTTTGTTTTTTCTAATTGCTCCAAAGAAAATAGTGATAATAAAGATGGTTTATTCACAAAGCTAGAATCTTCAAAGACCGGAATTAATTTTGTTAACGAAGTTAAGAATGGTAAAAACATGAACATTTTTAAATATCGAAATTTTTATAATGGCGGTGGAGTATCCATTGGCGATATTAATAATGATGGTCTTTCAGATGTTTTTTTTACTTCCAATTTAGGGGAAAACAAACTCTATCTCAATAAAGGAAATTTTAAGTTTCAGGATATTTCTAAATCTTCTGGGATTGTAATGACCAAATCATGGTCTACCGGTGTTGAAATGGTTGATATTAATGCAGATGGTTTGCTGGATATTTTTGTTTGTAATGCAGGAAATGGTATTGATGCCACGAGAAAAAGTGAGCTATTTATCAATAATGGGAACCTTACTTTTACAGAAAAAGCAGCTGAGTACAATCTTGCCGATACTGGTATTACGACTCATGCTGCTTTTTTTGATTATGATAAGGATGGTGACTTAGATGTTTATATTTTAAATAATAGTTTTATTCCCGTAAGTAGTCTTAATTATTCCAACAAAAGAGAATTAAGAGATAAGGATTGGGCAGTAAATGATATTCTAAAAGGAGGTGGTGATAAATTAATGCGTAATGATAATGGAAAGTTTGTTGATGTAAGTGAAGCGGCTGGTATTTACGGAAGCCTTATAGGTTTTGGACTTGGAGTAACAGTTGGCGATGTCAATGGGGATTTATATCCAGATATTTATATTTCAAATGATTTTTATGAACGTGATTATTTATACATCAACAATAAAAACGGAACTTTTAGTGAGCAAATTCAAGGGTGGGCATCGCATACAAGTCAATCTTCCATGGGGGCTGATATGGCCGATATAAATAATGACGGAAAACCGGATATTTTTGTAACAGATATGTTACCCGAAGGAGATGAACGTTTGAAAACTACAACTAGTTTTGATAACTACGATTTGTTTACTCGAAAATTGAACCTTGATTTTTTCTATCAATACATGCAAAATACGTTGCAACTGAATAATGGAAATAATCAATTTGTTGAAATAGCCAATTATGCGGGTGTTGCCAAAACTGATTGGAGTTGGGGAGCCTTAATATTTGATATGGATAATGATGGGTTTAAAGATATTTATGTTTGTAACGGAATTTATAATGATTTGACCAATCAGGATTTTATGGACTTTTTTGCTAATGGCTTAATTCAAAGAATGGCGGTTACTGGTAAAAAAGAACAAATGGAAAATATTATTAATAAGATGCCAAGTACGCCAATACCAAACTATGCATTTAGGAATAATAAAGATTTAACCTTTACCAATGAAATCAAAAATTGGGGACTAGATACACCTAGTTTTTCTAATGGCGCAGCTTATGGAGATTTAGATAATGATGGCGACCTTGATTTAATTGTGAGTAATGTGAATCAAGAAGCTTTTGTTTTTCAAAATAATTCAGAGAAAAAGAAAGATAATCATTTTGTAAAAGTAAAATTGAAAGGCGACAACCAGAATAAATTTGCCATTGGGAGTGTAGTTGAATTGTTTTCAGGAAAAGAAGTCCTAAGACAAGAATTAATTCCTTCCAGAGGTTTTCAATCCTCGATAGATTATGTGATGACTTTTGGTATTGGAACTAAAAAAATAGATTCACTTCAAGTAATCTGGCCAAATGGTAAATACCAAACCATTAAAAAAGTGGCTAAAAATTCAACTATTAATTTAAGTATTGCTGATGCAAGTTTAGTATATACTTTCAAAAAACCGAATATTAAACCCTTATTTTCTGAAAAACCAAGTTCGTTTTTGGCACACAAAGAAAATGATTATATCGATTTTGATTACGAAGGGTTGATTTCTAAAATGCTTTCTCAAGAAGGGCCTTCACTTGCTGTTGCCGATATTAACGGTGATGGGAATGAGGATGTTTTTGTTGGTGGAGCCAAAGGAATCTCCGGGAATGTTTATTTGAATAAAGGCAACGATACTTTTGTGCTAACTAAACAAACGGATCTAGTAGCCGATGCCAATTATGAAGATACAGCTGCCAGTTTTTTTGACGCTGATAATGATGGAGATCAAGATCTAATGGTAGGCTCTGGAGGAAATGAAAAAGCTGATCAAGCCAATTATAAAAATCGTTTGTATTTAAATAATGGAAAAGGAGTCTTTACTAAAAGCAAAACGAGTATTCCAACAACAAATAATAATGTTTCAGTGATTGCTGCTTGTGATTATGATAATGATGGTGATACGGATGTTTTTGTAGGTAGTAGAAGTGTTCCTGGGGTGTATGGCATTGATCCTAAACAATTGCTTTTGGAAAATGATGGTAAAGGGAATTTTGCCAATTCTACTGATAAAAAAGCGTTCAAACTGAATGAGGTAGGAATGATTACCGATGCAGTTTGGGAAGATATTGATAATGACGGAAAGAAAGATTTAATTGTAGTAGGCGATTGGATGGCTCCAAGAATATTCAAAAACACTGGTCGTCGCTTGGTAGATTTCAAATCGAATTTGACAAATTTCAGCGGTTTTTGGAACGCTGTAAGTTGTGTTGACCTAAATAATGACGGCAAAAAAGATCTGATTTTAGGAAACAAAGGAACCAATACTACCTATAGAGCTACAGACAAAAATCCGATGCGAATGTTTGTCAATGATTTTGATAATAACGGAACCATTGAACAAATCACCACACGTTCTATCGATGGAAGAGATATGCCCTTGCATTTGAAAAAAGAATTAGCCAGCCAAATTCCTTCTATAAAAAAGAAAAATTTGAGCTTTTCGGAATATGCGAAAAAATCATTTCAAGAAATATTTGCTCAAGATGTAGTTGATAATTCTATTCAGAAAACGGCAACCATTCAGGAAAGTGTAATTGCGATCAATAAAGGAAATGGCAATTTTCAGGTTAAAGTGCTTCCAAAAGAAGTTCAGTTCTCGTGTGTTAATGCTATTTGTGTATCAGATATTAATAATGATGGAATTGCAGATCTTGTTTTAGGAGGCAATCAATACGAATTTAAACCGCAATATGGAAGAATGGACGGTAATTGTGGAAGTGTACTTTTGGGAAATAAATCGGGGGCCTATTCTTGGTTGCCTTATAGCCAATCGGGTTTCTTTTTGAAAGGAGAAATCAAGCACATTAAGACTTTAAAGAATAAAGATAAAGGAGTTTCAATACTGACAGTTATAAATGATTATGCCCCAAAAATATTTAAGAGCAATGAATAAGTTTTATAGTCTAGGATTAGTTGCATTGCTTTTTTTAAGTTGTTCGGAAAAACAAGATCGTTTGTTCGAAAAATTAGATTCAGTTACAAGCAATATTACCTTTAAAAATGAATTATTAGATTCAAAAAAAATATCCATTTTAGATTACCTCTATTATTATAATGGTGGAGGTGTTGCCTTAGGAGATATCAATAATGATGGTTTGGTGGATGTTTATTTTACTTCAAACCAAGGAAAGAATAAATTGTATCTCAATAAAGGCAATAATAAATACGAGGATATATCTGCAAAAGCGGCAGTAGAAGGAGAAAATAATTGGGATACCGGAACTGTTATGGCCGATGTAAATGGCGATGGGTATCTCGATATTTATGTGTGTGCCGTAGTAGGAATAAATGGTTTTGAAGGCCATAATGAGTTGTACATCAACAATAAGAACAGTACGTTTACAGAAAGCGCAGCCGAATATGGTTTAGACCTCGATAATTACAGTACTACGGTGTCATTTTTTGACTATGATTTAGATGGTGATCTGGATATGTATTTGTTAAATCATGCAGTACATTCGGAGTTGTCTTTTGGAAATGCCAATATTCGAAACAATAGAAACTATGAGTCAGGAGACAAGTTGTTTAAAAATGAAAACGGAAAATTCGTAGATGTAAGCGCTCAAGCAGGAATTTTTGGCGGAGCCAATGGATATGGTCTTGGTCTTGCTGTTTCAGATTTCAATTTAGATGGTTATCCTGATATTTATGTTGGAAATGATTTCCATGAAGACGATTATTATTACCTCAATAATGGAGATGGAACTTTTACGGAAAGTCTGAAAAGCTATTTTGGCCACACCAGTAGATTCTCGATGGGTGTAGATGTAGCCGATATAAATCATGATGGTTTTCCAGATATAATGTCACTTGATATGCTTCCGGAAGATGAAAAAGTCTTGAAATCTTCCCTCGGAGATGATAATGTTCAAATGTTGAAATTGAGAACCGAAAGATATGGCTATCATAATCAATACACCCGAAATATGTTGCAAATAAATCAAGGAGGAAAACATTTTACAGAAATGGCCTTGTTAAGTGGTGTGGCAGCAACCGATTGGAGTTGGAGCACTTTATTTGCGGATTACAATCAGGATGGGGAACAAGATATATTTGTATGTAATGGAATTCCAAAACGACCGAATGATTTGGATTATGTGAAATATTTTTCGAATGAACAGGTTAAAAGAAAGATTAACACAACAAAATTGTTAGACAAAGAAGCATTGAAAAAAATGCCAAAAGGCAACGTGACTAATTATGTTTTTGAAGGAGGTCCTGATATTCAATTTATAAACAAATCGAGTCAATGGATTGAAAATGATTCTATTATTTCAAATGGTAGTGGTTATGCCGATTTGGATAATGATGGTGATTTAGATGTAGTAACCAATAATCTTAATGATATTGCTTCGGTTTACATAAATCAGACGAATAATAAATCACATTATTTAAAAGTAAAGCTTCAATTTGTTGGTAAAAACACTTTTGGTATAGGGGCTAAAGTTATCTCTTATGCTAAAGGAAAACTGCAATTTAAAGAGTTGCAAACCGCTAGAGGTTTTGAATCTTCATCAGAACCGATGATTCATTTTGGATATGGAAAAACCACTGCAATTGATTCTTTAGTTGTGGTTTGGCCAGACAAAACGTATCAAACTTTGAAAAATGTCAAATGCAATCAAACGTTAGTTATAAAGGCAAATGCAAACAGAAAAACATTTGATTATCAAAAATTGCATCCTGCCGTTACTCCTGTTTTCAAGAAAGATGAAACTGGTTTAGGTATTGATTTTACACATCAAGAGAATGATTATATTGATTTTGTGTTCCAAAAATTAATTCCTTATGAGCGTTCCGATCGTGGACCTGCTACAGCAATAGGTGATTTGAATGGGGATGGAAAAGAAGATATCTTTTTTGGTGGATCCAAAGGAAAAAAAGCGGCTATTTATCTTCAAAATTTGAATGGATTTTCTAAAAAGGCTTATAGCGAAATCGAAAAAGATTCTGTTTTTGAAGATGTCTCTGCTGCAATTGGAGATTTTAATAACGATAAAATCAATGATTTGTTTGTAGCTTCCGGGGGCGGCGAAAATGCTTCGAACTTGCAAGACCGACTGTATGTTGCTAAAGGAAATCAATTGGTAAATTCAGTTTTGCCTAAACTTTCTCAAAATGCAGCAGTGGTTAAAGCTTTTGATTATGATAAAGATGGAGATTTAGATTTATTCATTGCTAACAATTCATTGAATAATAGATTTGGTAGTACTTCAGATTGTTATTTGTTAAAGAATAACAAAGGTGTCTTTGCATTTGCGGATGCGAAAGCATTTGAAGGTATTGGTATGGTTACGGATGCTGTTTTTAGTGATTTTAACAAAGACGGTGAAGACGATTTAGTCGTTGTCGGTGAATGGATGAAGCCCACTTTTTTTGCCAATAAGAATGGAAAATTCGTAAATGTAACCGAAACTGTTTTTTCGGAAAAAAGTAGTGGATTGTATCAATCGATTATCCCGTTTGATATCGATAATGATGGAGATCAGGATTATTTGGTTGGGAACTGGGGAATGAATTCTAAATTCAAAGCATCTCAAGAGTTTCCGATGAAAATGTATTATGATGATTTTGATAAAAATGGAACTTTCGAAACCATTGTTGCAAAAGAAAAAAACGGAAAATATTATACAACATTGGGACTTGATGAACTAGTTGAAGAGTTTAGTGGGATGCTGAAAAAGAAATTTAATAGCTATAAATCTTTTGCAGGAAAACCATTGGAGGAAGTTTTTGATATGGCAATGTTAGAAAAAGGGAAGCTGTACGAAGTGCATAACTTAAAATCGGGTTATTTGAGAAATGATAACGGAAAATTCACTTTCGCTCCTTTTGCCAATAAAATGCAAGTATCGCCTATTACCTGTTTTGTGAAATCAAATTTTGACAGTGATGCCAAAGAAGAAGTTTTTGCAGCAGGGAATTATTTTGGAGTTACACCTTACCACAGTAGATTTGATGGATTCTCTGGGGCATTAATCAAAAATAATAAAACAATCTATTTAGGAAATCAAATAGGAATTGACTTGACACAAAAAGCGGTTCGACACTTGGATATTATTCGTTTTAATGGTAAAAAATATGTATTGGTTACCATAAATAATAAAAAAGCTGAGGTTTATGAATTGCCGATGAGCTCAAATTAATAAAAACTAAAATCTACTCAAAATTAAATAATACATTACAAAATATGAAGTCAAAAATATATAGTATAGCAGCAGTTTGTTTGCTTTTTATTTCATGTGGAAAACAAGAAAAAATTGTTGTATCGGCAGGTGATTTTCGTGCTGCTGTAGATACAGTTTCGCAAATAATGATTCACGATATTTTTTCTCCTCCAGTAGCGAGTAGAATATATGCATATCCAAATATTGCAGCTTATGAAGTTATTGCTCAAAACAGCAAAACCTATTCTAGTTTGCAAGGTCAGTTGAATGGATTGGATTCTATTCCAACATTAGATCCTAAAGCGAATGTCAATCAAAAATTAGCAGCGATAGTTGCACACATGGAAGTAAGTAAACAATTGATTTTTTCTGAAGATGCATTAGAGAAATTTAGAGATAGTTTGTATAAAAAATGGGAAGGTGAAAATTCTAAGGAGTTTGAGGTTTCAAAAGAATATGGATTAAAGGTAGCCGAAAGAATCAAAAAGTGGATGGGGAAAGACAATTACAAACAAACTAGAACCTTACCTAAGTTTTCGGTTTTTGCCAAACAAGCAGGAAGATGGCAACCCACTCCTCCAGCCTACATGGACGGGGTCGAGCCACATTGGGGAGAAATAAGAACTATGGTTTTGGATTCGGCTTCTCAGTTTAAACCAATACCGGCGTTGCCTTTTTCATTAGATAAAAATTCAGCTTATTTCAAGCAGGTAATGGAGATATATAATATTAGCCAAAAAATATCAGAAGGAATTAAAAAAGCAGAAGAGTCTAAAAGTAATGATGTGCCTGAAGAGTCAAAAATAGCAACTTTTTGGGATTGTAATCCTTATGTAACCGTAAGTCAAGGTCACATGATGTTTGCCAAAAAGAAGAATACCCCAGATGCACATTGGATTGGAATAACTAAAATCGCTTGTGAAAAAACCAATGCTGATTTTGAAAAAACAGTGTACGCTTACACCAAAACTTCAATTGGGATTTTCGAATCGTTTATTAGCTGTTGGGATGAGAAATACAAAAGTAATATGATACGTCCTGAAACGGTAATCAACCAGAATATTGATGAGAATTGGAAACCTTTGTTGCAAACTCCTCCGTTCCCTGAATATACAAGTGGACATTCTGTAGTTTCAACTTGTTCGGCAGCAATTTTGACCACAGTTTTTGGAGATAATTTTGCTTTTGTAGATGATTCAGAACTTCCTTTTGGATTGCCAAAAAGAAATTTCTCCTCTTTCAAAGCAGCTGCAAAAGAAGCGGCAACCAGTAGAATGTATGGTGGAATCCATTACAGAGCTGCTGTTGAAAACGGAGTTGTTCAAGGTAAAAATATAGGAGATTTTATTATTAAGAAATTGAAGATGGTTAAGTAGTTATGAAGATTAAAAATAGAATTGTATTAGGTTTTAGTTTAATATTATCAGTTTTATTGGTTTGGTATTTATTTGTAAAAGAGTGTGACTATTGTATTTCTTTTGAAATAAAAACATCAACAGGAACCGTTTTTCAAGGAATTCAGGAGTGGTCAAATGTTCAACTAAAAAATGACAAAGAAAGGTATACTATTTTAGAGAAAAGGAATTTTGATTTTATCAGGCAAGAAATGGTAAAAGGCAAAACAAAAATGGAATATAATTGGGAAATGAAATACGTAAATGATTCGACGACCAAAGTGAATGTTGGGATTAAAGAGTTGAATCATAGTATTTACAACCGATTGACAGCGCCATTTTTTAAGACTCCTTTTAAAGAAGAACAAATTAAAAAGATTGTCGATTTTAGAAACGGCTTGGATAATTTTTTGAAAAACTTTAAAGTTAAAATTAAAGGAGAAGTCACATCTCAGGAAGCTTTTGTCGCTTACATTAATATTAAATGTGTTTTGCAGGAGAAGGCTCAGTCGTTAATCATGAGAGATGGAGACATAACAGGTTTCTTGAGAATTCATAATATCAAAATTATTGGAAGGCCCTATATTGAAATAGTGAATTGGGATTTGGATAAAGAAAAATTGGTTTTTAATTATTGTTTTCCAATTAATAAAAATACCCAAATTATAGAAGATAGCATCGTTAAATTTAAAACATTAAAAGCGGTTAAAGGTTTAGGAGCATCGTATTTTGGTTCTTATAGAACATCCGATCGTGCTTGGTTTGCTTTGCGTGATTATGCCAAAGAAAATGGTTATGAGTTAGAAAATACGCCTTTAGAGCGTTATTTGGCTAATCCTTTTGATGGAGGAGATGAACTTACTTGGGAAGCTCAAATAGTTATTCCTTTCAAGAAAAAATAATAGCTCCATTGTTGCTTTACGAAAACGTTTTTGGTGTTTTCGAAATCGATTTCGATTTTATATTAAGTTTTAATTGTT
>NZ_DASTTN010000078.1:0-19471 GCF_035760125.1 Flavobacterium sp. | reverse complement strand
ATATGGAGGAGGTTATGGTTATGGCTATGGTTATGGAAACGGGAATTATTCAAATGGATATCATGAGGTTGAAAAGAAAAAAAGTTTAATAGAAAAATTAGTAAGAAAGAAAAAATAATTGCATCTGTTTTAAAAATAATTAAAAAATGACAGAAAACAGTAAAATGAAAATACTAATTACAGGAGGAGCAGGATTTATTGGATCTAATCTATGCGAGTATTTTTTATCGAAAGATTACAAAGTAGTTTGTTTGGATAATTTTGCGACAGGTCATCGTCATAACTTAAAAGATTTTATTGAGGATGATAATTTTAGTTTGATAGAAGGAGATATACGGAATTTAGAAACATGTCAACAAGCAGTACAAGGGGTTGATTATGTATTGCATCAAGCTGCATTAGGTTCAGTACCCAGATCAATAAATGACCCAATTATAACCAATGATGTCAATGTTTCTGGTTTTTTGAACATGTTAGTAGCTTCAAGGGATGCCAATGTAAAACGATTTGTATATGCGGCTAGTTCTTCAACTTATGGAGATTCTGAGGGATTGCCAAAAATAGAAGAAGTTATTGGGAAGCCACTTTCTCCTTATGCAATTACAAAATATGTAAATGAGTTATATGCTGAAATTTTTAGTAGAACTTACGGGTTGGAAACAATTGGATTGCGTTATTTTAATGTATTTGGTCGGAAACAAGATCCCAATGGAGCTTATGCGGCTGTCATTCCAAAGTTTGTCATGCAATTGATGCAACATGAGAGTCCAACAATAAATGGAGATGGAAATTATTCAAGGGATTTTACATATATCGATAATGTTATTCAGATGAATGAGTTGGCAATGGTTACTAAAAATCCAGAAGCAGTGAATACAGTTTATAATACCGCTTATGGAGATCGTAAGACATTAAATGATTTGGTAGGTTACTTAAAAACTTTTTTAGGTGAATACGATCCAAAGATTGAACATGTAGCAATTGAATATGGTCCGAATAGAGCTGGTGATATTCCTCATTCATTAGCCAGTATTGATAAGGCTAAAAGAATGCTGGGATATAATCCAAAATTTTCCTTGGAAGAAGGGCTGAAGGAAGCTGTGGGTTGGTATTTGAAAAATCTTAAAAAAAAATAGAATAGAGAAAATAGAATAACGATATGGAAATTACAAAAATTTGTTGCATCGGGGCGGGATATGTTGGTGGGCCAACTATGGCTGTTATAGCACAAAAATGCCCTCACATTCAAGTTACAGTTGTTGATTTGAATACAGAAAGAATTTTAGCATGGAATGATGAAAATACCGACAATATTCCAATTTATGAACCTGGTCTAGATACCATTGTCGCTGAAGCTAGAGGAAGAAATTTGTTTTTTTCTACGGAAGTAGATAAAGCAATAGATGAAGCCCAAATTATTTTTATTTCCGTAAATACACCCACGAAAACATACGGAAAAGGAAAAGGAATGGCTGCTGATTTGAAGTATATCGAATTGTGCGCTAGGCAAATAGCTAGAGTTTCTAAAAGCAATAAAATTGTTGTAGAGAAATCTACTTTACCTGTACGTACAGCTGAGGCTATAAAGAGTATTCTTGATATGACTGGAAATGGTGTTCAGTTTCAGATATTGTCGAATCCAGAATTTCTTGCTGAAGGTACAGCAGTTCAGGATTTATTGAGTCCAGACCGTATTTTAATAGGTGGAGATTCTACAGAAGAAGGACAAAAAGCGATTCAAGCTTTGGTTGATGTTTATTCGAATTGGGTGAGTTCAGAGAAAATATTGACTACTAATGTTTGGTCCTCGGAGTTATCAAAATTGACCGCGAATGCTTTTTTGGCACAAAGAATATCTTCTATAAATGCAATGTCTGAGCTTTGTGAAAAAACAGGTGCCGATGTTAATGAAGTAGCTAAAGCTATAGGTATGGATAGCCGAATTGGACCTAAATTTCTAAAAGCTTCGGTTGGATTTGGAGGTTCTTGTTTCCAAAAAGATATTTTGAATCTGGTTTATATCGCAAAATCATATGGATTGAATGAAGTAGCCGATTATTGGGAGCAGGTTATTATTATGAATGATCATCAAAAGCGTCGTTTCTCAAATAATATAGTACAAACTCTTTACAATACTGTTGCCGATAAAAAGATTGCATTTTTGGGTTGGGCATTCAAGAAGGATACAAATGATACAAGAGAATCAGCTGCAATATATGTGGCAGATGATTTGATTAACGAACAAGCAAAAATTGCGGTATATGACCCGAAAGTGTCTCGCAAAAAAATTCTTTTAGACTTGGATTATATAGAAACGAGAGCTGCAGAGGAAAATGCAAATAGTATTATTACTTTTGATGATCCATATTTATCTTGTGAAAAAGCACATGCTATTGCGGTACTTACTGAATGGGATGAGTTTGTAAAATATGATTGGCAAAAAATATATGATAGCATGCAAAAGCCAGCCTTTGTTTTTGATGGAAGAAATATCTTGAATAAAAAAGAATTAGAAAAGATTGGTTTTGTGTATCAGGCTATCGGTTCTTGATGGATTCAAAATGCATTTAAAAGGCTTCTAAAGCAGCTTTTTTTAAATGCATTTGATATCACCAAAAACAGTGATTTTTTATATGTAATTATGATTTTATAAAAGATTTTTATTGACTATGAGTTGTTTACAATTTTGGTTAATAAAAATCTTTTTTTTTGGCTGTAATAGGTTTTTTTTGATAAAATTGGAATCTTATTTTTAGTATCTTTGTTGGCTAAATTTACTTCAGAACTAAAAGTTATATTCTGAAAATTTATTTTTATAAATAGGGCTTTTAAGGTCAACAATAGTTTAAGAAATTGAATAAAAACATAAAAATTGCAGTAATAGGTTTGGGTTATGTTGGTTTGCCTTTGGCTCGATTGTTTGCTACCCAATTTTCTGTTGTAGGATTTGATATCAATGTAACAAGGGTTGAAGCATTAAAGTCTGGAACAGACAGTACCCTCGAAGTTGATGATGTAACTTTGCGAAAAGTGTTGGTTCCAAAAACTAGTGACGAAAAAGGGTTATATTGTACTTCACAAATTGTCGATATAGCTGATTGTAATTATTACATTGTTACTGTCCCTACTCCAGTGGACAAAAATAATCGCCCTGATTTAATTCCATTATACAAGTCTAGTGAAACTGTCGGTTCTGTTTTGAAAAAAGGAGATATCGTTATATATGAGTCGACAGTTTATCCAGGTGTTACTGAAGAGGAGTGTGTGCCTGTTTTAGAAAAAGTTTCGGGATTGAAATTCAATGTTGATTTTTTTGCAGGCTATTCTCCAGAACGAATCAATCCAGGAGATAAGGAACATACAGTAGAGAAAATTTTAAAGATAACTTCAGGATCCACACCTGAGATTGGGCAAAAAGTAAATGAATTGTACCGATCAGTTATTGTAGCAGGGACACATCTTGCTCCATCCATAAAAGTAGCAGAAGCGGCAAAAGTAATCGAAAATTCCCAACGTGATATAAATATTGCTTTTGTTAATGAATTAGCCAAAATCTTTAATCTATTAGATATTGATACTGCTGCAGTACTTAAAGCAGCGGGTACTAAATGGAATTTTTTGCCTTTTAAGCCAGGTTTAGTTGGCGGACATTGTATAGGGGTTGATCCGTATTATTTAGCCCAAAAGGCACAAGAAAAAGGCTATCACCCTGAAATAATTTTGGCAGGGCGTCGCTTGAATGATAGTATGGGTGAATATGTAGCTTCACAAGTTGTGAAGCTAATGATTAAAAAAGGAGTGACCATCAATGGTGCCAGTTTGTTGATGTTGGGTATTACTTTTAAAGAAAATTGCCCCGATGTTCGGAATACCAAAATAGTTGATGTAATTAAGGCATTGGAAGACTATGGAATTCAAGTTACTATTTTTGATCCTTGGGCAAATCCGGTAGAGGTGCAACATGAATATGGTATAAAAATGGTAAATGAGGAACCAAGTACTACTTTTGATGCAGTTGTTTTGGGTGTGGCTCACACCGAATTTATAAATCTTGATATCAATTTATTAAGAAATACATCCAGTATATTGTATGATGTCAAAGGAGTTTTGACTGATGGTGTGGATGGAAAATTATAAAAATAAAGGTTGTTGGTTGTCGGATGTTTGGTTGGTAGAAAAAGAAAAAAGTGAACAGAGAAAAAAAGAGAGCAAATAATATAGAAAACTGGAAATATAAAATATGAAAAAGATACTTATTACAGGAGGAGCGGGATTTATTGGTTCACATGTCGTAAGACGATTTGTGAAAAATTACCCTCATTACCAAATTTTTAATTTGGATGCCTTAACATATGCTGGGAATTTAGAAAATATCAAGGATATTGAAAAAGAATCTAATTATACTTTTGTAAAAGGAGATATAACCGATGAAAGTTTCATAAATGAGTTGTTTGAAGAACAACAGTTTGATGGAGTAATTCATTTAGCAGCCGAATCACATGTGGATCGCTCTATCGAAGATCCTTTAGCTTTTGTTAAGACCAATGTGATTGGAACGATGAATTTATTGAATGCAGCCAAAAAACAATGGTTAGGAAACTCTGAAGGGAAGCGTTTTTACCATGTGAGCACTGATGAAGTTTATGGTTCACTAGGTGCTAAGGGCTTATTTACAGAGACTACGGCTTATGATCCTAATTCACCATATTCAGCATCTAAAGCAAGTTCGGATCACTTTGTGAGAGCCTATGGGGAAACGTACGGATTACCTTATGTGATTACCAATTGTTCAAATAATTATGGACCCAATCATTTTCCGGAAAAATTAATTCCATTGTTTATTAATAATATTATAAATAATAAGCCTTTGCCAGTTTATGGAGATGGGAATTATACCAGAGACTGGTTATTTGTAAAAGACCATGCCGTTGCTATTGACTTGGTTTTTCACGATGGGAAGAATCATGAGACCTATAATATTGGAGGATTTAATGAATGGAAAAATATAGATTTGGTTAAAATGTTATGCCAAATCATGGATCAAAAGTTAGGGAGAACTATAGGCGAATCGGCTCAATTAATTACATATGTAAAAGACAGGCCTGGTCACGATTTGCGTTATGCCATTGATGCCTCGAAAATAAATACCCAATTGGGGTGGAAGCCATCGGTAACTTTTGAAGAAGGATTGGAAATTACCATTGATTGGTATTTGAATAACCAAGATTGGTTGAACAATGTGACTTCTGGTGCTTATGCATCTTATTATGAGAAGCAGTATTCTTGATAAGAATTTTAGATTTCAGAATGCAGATTTTAGATTTTTAAGGTCAATAAGAGAAAAAATATGAACTGGTACGTAGTTTATACCAAGCCCAAATGGGAAAAGAAAGTTGCGGAACGGTTAACTGAAGTTGGGATTACAGCCTATTGTCCTTTGATAACTAAAGTAAGTCAATGGTCAGATCGTAAAAAGAAAATTAAGGTGCCATTGTTTAATTCCTATATTTTTGTTCAGATTAGTGAAAAGGAACGAAATTTTATTTTTGAAGTTCCTGGTGCTATACGGTACTTATTTTGGCTTGGAAAACCTGCCGTTGTAAAAGAAAAAGAAATTCAGGCTATTCAAAATTGGTTGGACGTGCCGGACATTTTTGAAGTGATGGTGGACAAATGGCAAAAAGGAGATAAAATTATATTAGAATCAGGGCCATTTGAAGCACAATCGGCCATAGTACAGGAGGTAAAACATAATCATTATGTACTTGTCTTGGAGTCTTTAGGTTGTATTCTTAAAGTTGAAAAAAAAATAAAATGATTTGTTTTCATTAGCAAGAGAAGTCGTAAATAAGTTTTTTAGTTTTTAATGTATTGATATATAAGGCTTTTTTTAGTTGTAATTTTAATTTTAACTTCAGTATAAAAGCACAAAATCTGTGTTGAAAAAAGAAAGGAAAATCCTTTTTTTTAGTATAAATTTGCAAATTCTTAGAATTCAGTGAACCATAATGGGACTCACTGTAGCGAAGCTATGTAAATTCACTAAACTTTTATAAACTTAAGAAGAAAATATATAAAATTTAGAAATAAAGAGTGAAATAGTTAGTTTAAATAGAATTTAAAACTGCAATATCCAAAATAGTATCTACATATGAAAAAAATAATTACTGTAATTGTCCTTTTAATTGCTCTTTTTCAGAGTTCTTCTATGATGGCCCAAGATATTTTAAAAGGGAATGATTTGAGTAGCGTAAGAGTAGATTATTTGTCAGACGGAGATATAGCAAAGATAAAATCGCAATTGCAAAGCAATAAAATCACAATTGATCAAGCGGAGTCAATAGCTTTATCTAAAGGGATGAGTGCTACAGAATTTGCTAAACTAAAAAAACGTTTGGCATTTTCTGAAGATACTAAAGGAGTAATAGATAAAAAAAATATCAAAAAGAAATCAAAAGATTCTGATTCGGAATATGAAGAGAATAATTATGAAGATGATATTCGAAAGCAAGAAAAAATTGAGAACAATAAAGTTAAAGACAGTCTGAATTCACTTGTTTTTGGATCCGAGTTGTTTGATAATCCAACCTTAAATTTCCAGCCCAATTTAAAATTAGCAACGCCTGTAAATTATGTTTTGGGACCTGGTGACGAATTGCAAGTGAGCGTAAATGGTGTTCAAGAGTTTGATGACAATGTACCAGTAACAGTGGAAGGAAAAGTAAATATTCAATATGTTGGCCAGATTTCAGTATCGGGTTTAACTATTGAAGCGGCTACTCAAAAAATAAAAGGAGCCGTTGCTCGAATTTATAGTTCTGTTCGCTCTGGTCAATCTCAAGTTGCTGTAAGCTTAAGTCGTATTCGAACAATCAAAGTCACAATTATTGGAAGTAAGCAACCAGGTAATTATTCTATTTCATCTTTAGCCACAGTGTATAATGCCTTGTTTTTAGGGGGTGGACCAGGAAAAAACGGAAGTTACAGAAACATTGAGTTGATTCGAAACAATAAGGTATATAAGAATATTGATATTTATCGTTTTTTGGTTAGTGGAAATCAATCCGATAATGTCGGATTGAAGGATAATGATGTCATTCGTATCCCGGCGTACACAAATAGAGTAACTATAGAAGGAGAAGCAAAACGTCCTGGAATTTTTGAAATGAAAAAAGGGGAGCATTTCTCCGATTTATTAAATTTTGCTTCAGGATTCAATGAATTTGCATATACAGCTTCAGTAAATGTTTTGCAAAAAACAGGAAAAGAATTTAAAGTTGCCGACATACAGGCGGCACAATATGATAGCTATATTCCTTTGAATGGAGATGTGTATCGTATTTCTAAAATTTTAAATCGGTTTGAAAATCGAATTATAATTGACGGAGCTGTTTTTAGACCCGATACTTATTCTTTCTACCCAGGGATGCGAGTTTCTTATTTGATTAAGCAAGCAGAAGGATTGAAAGAAGATGCCTATCTTAAAAGAGCCAGAATCATTCGGTTAAAGGAAGATTTAACGACTGAGATTGTGAATGTTGATTTGGTTAAAGCAATGAATGAAGATGCTAGCGCTAATATCGAATTAAAAAAAGAAGACAGAATTACCGTGTATTCTATTTTAGATTTCAAAGAAGAATATAAAGTAACTATTGACGGTGAAGTTAAAAAGCCAGATGTGTATGATTATCAAGATAATTTGACATTAAACGATTTGATCATTGCGGCAGGAGGATTAACAGGATCAGCATCTAAGCGTGTTGAAATTGCGAGAATGATTCGTGCTGAAGCAATAGATGACTCAAATCCCAATAAAGTCGAATTATTTAATATTGAAATTACTCCCGATTCGAATGAACAATCGACTAATTTTGAGTTGAAACCTTTTGATGTGGTCAATATAAGAAAGATGGCAGTTAATGAAAAGCCGGAGATGGTTACGATATCTGGATCGGTCGCTTATCCTGGTAAATATGTTTTGGCCAGCAAAAAAGAGAAGATATATGATGTTGTCAAAAGAGCGGGTGGGCTTACATCATTGGCTAGCTTGAACGGGATAAAAATAAAAAGGCCTATCAAAAAAGACCAAATAGAAGATATAGAAAATGTAAGTCTGAATTTGGGCAAGAAGGATAGCATTCAAAACAAATTAGAAAGGAAATTAAAGGAAGATTTGAAATTTGCTACTATTCCAGTAGACTGGGGTAAAGTGACAAAAAATCAAAACAGTAGCGCGAATGTGACTTTGTTACCGGGTGACGAAATTGATGTTTCACCTTTTAATGAGACAGTTAAAGTGGCAGGAAATGTGCTTTTGACTTCAGAGATTCCTTATAATAAAAACAAAGGGTTTGATTATTATTTGGATGCAGTTGGTGGTATAGATGCTAAAGGATGGAGAAATAAAACTTATATCATTTATCCAAACGGACAAGCCGCAGTATCACATAAAGTTTTATTATTTTTTAGGTCTAACCCAAAAGTAGTGCCGGGTTCACAAATTGTGGTACCAGAAAAACCAGAAACACAAAAGATGAGTGCTGCACAATGGGTAAGTATTGCTTCGGTATTAGTGAGTATGGGAGTTCTTTTGGTAACAGCTTTTAAATAGGAGAATACAGATTTTAGATTTCAGAAACCAGATGACACACAAGCGATAACCGATAACCGATAACGGAAATATGGAAGAACAAAACCCTAAGGACGAAATATCCTTAAAAGAGTTATTAGAGAAAGTCAAGGAATGGTACGCTTATCTGTTATCTCAATGGAGAGTTATTGTTTTGGCAGGAGTAATTGGGGCCGCTTTGGGGTTGACTTATTCTTTTATAAAAAAACCAGTTTATACTGCAACATTAAGCTTTGCCTTAGAAGATGAAAAATCGAGTGGAGGATTAGGTGGTGCACTTGGATTAGCTAGTTCTTTTGGTATTGACCTTGGAGGAGGAGGTGGTAGTATATTTACCGGTTCTAATTTGACCGAATTGTTCAAGTCTAGAACGATGGTAGAACAAACTTTAATGACCCCAGTAATAGTAAACGGGAAGGCAATTTCGTTGGCGGAAATGTATATTCAAAATAATGAATGGAGGGAGAGCTGGGATGACAATCCGAAGTTCAAGAACATAAAGTTTTTGCCCAATACTAAACGTAAGTATTTCACGAGGGTTCATGATAGTATTTTGGGTGTGATTTATCAGAATTTATCAAAGTCATCTTTATCAGTAGCCCAAAGAGATAAAAAGATTGACATTATTTCGATGGATGTGGCTTCCACCAATGAATTGTTTTCCCTTTATTTTTGCGAGGCATTGGCCAGACAGGTTGGTAAATTTTATGTTGATACCAAAAGTAAGAAGGCACGCATGAATATGGAAATATTGGAACGTCAAACAGATTCTATCCGTACTGAATTGAATTCAGCCATTACAGGTGTGGCCGTTGCCACTGACAATACCTTTATGTTGAATCCAGCACTTAATGTGCGCCGTGCGCCTTCTGCCCGCAGGCAAGTGGATGTACAAGCTAATACTGCTATATTGACCGAATTGGTTAAACAATTCGAATTAGCCAAAGTAACAGTGCGTAAGGAAACACCTTTAATACAGGTTATTGATCGTCCTATTTTACCCTTACCCAATGATAGGATTGGTAAAGGATTGGGTATTATTTTTGGAGGTCTTTTGTTTGGAATTTTGATGACATTATTCTTATCCTTAAGGAAGATATTGTTTCATTAAAATTTGGTTGTAGCTTAGTTTTTTCAAGTATTGATTTGATAAAATTAACTTTGAATTAAATAATATTCAAATGACGATTAATGTTTTAAGCAATAAAATTAAAAATTAAAAGATAAATGAAAATATTAGTTACTGGAGCTGCCGGTTTTATTGGCTATCATTTGGTTAAAGCTTTGCTTAAAAATGAAAATGAAGTTGTTGGAATAGATAATATTAATGATTATTATGATATTAATTTAAAGTATTCCCGTTTGAAGGAATCTGGAATTGATAGTACATTGATAACAGAAAATAAAGAGTTAATAAAAAGTAGTATTTACTCTAATTATAGTTTTGCGAAGATTGATATTACTGACTTAATACGATTAGAAGAGTTATTCAAGCAAGAAAAATTTACTCATGTTGTAAATCTTGCGGCTCAAGCGGGCGTTCGTTATTCATTAGAAAACCCTCATACCTACATTCAATCCAATATTGTTGGTTTTGTTAATTTGTTAGAATGTTGCCGTAAAAATAAAATTGAGCATTTCCTTTATGCGTCGAGTTCATCGGTTTATGGAGCGAATTCTAAAATTCCATTTTCTGAAGAAGATCGAGTTGATCAACCAGTTAGTTTATATGCTGCCACAAAGAAAAGTAACGAATTAATGGCATTTTCTTATAGTCATCTTTACAATTTGCCAACTACGGGACTTCGTTTTTTTACCGTTTACGGACCTTGGGGAAGGCCAGATATGGCACCCATGCTTTTTGCAAATGCAATAACAAAAGGGGAGTCAATAAAGATTTTTAATAATGGAGAAATGCAACGTGATTTTACTTATATTGACGATGTTGTTGAAGGTATAATTCGATGTATTGCTGTTTTACCAAGAAGTGAACCAAAAGCAGATGTTTTTAATATAGGGAATTCTAAACCTGTAAAGTTAATGGATTTCATATCTACCTTGGAAGATTGTATAGGTAAAACAGCTTTGAAGCAATTTTTACCCATGCAAGATGGAGATGTAAAAATTACATATGCCGATACTTCGTTAATTCAAATCGAAAAAGGATATAGACCAAATTCTGATTTGAAAGAAGGAACCAATAGATTTATAAAATGGTTTAGTATTTATTATCAGAGGTAAGTTTTAAAATAATTGTTGTATTGATTATAAATGAATTTATATTTATTTAGAATATATTTTGAGAAGTGCTTTTTTGCTTAAATTTTTTTAACAAGATTTATTAAATCATATAATTTACTTTTAATATAAATTTCACGAGTGTGTAGCTAACATATTTTTTTTAAATTATTATTTATTGATCAGTTTTAGAATTCTATGCTGTTTTTTTTTAAAATCATATGTGAATAGTGTAAAAGAAAAGGTCGTAAATAAATGAATAACTTAAAAAAAAAAACTGTAAAAGGGGTAAGTTGGAGTGTAATTGATAATATTGCTAATTCAGGAATTACTTTTTTGGTAGGTGTAATTCTTGCGAGAATTCTTAGTCCTGAAGAATTTGGTCTATTGGGAATGATAGCCATTTTTATAGCTATGTCTAATTCTATTATTGAGAGTGGCTTTTCTAGTGCTTTGATTCGGAAAGTTGGAGCTAAGCCAGTTGATTACAATACCGTTTTTTATTTTAATATTTTTTTAGGAATTATTCTATATATTATTCTGTTTTTTTGTGCACCATCAATAAGTAATTTTTTTGATGAGCCCCTTTTAGTTTCGATTACCCGAGTAATGGGTTTTATTTTAATAATTAATGCTTTTGGTATAGTTCAGAGAACTTTATTAGTTAAAGAAGTTGATTTTAAAATGCTAACTAAAATCTCGTTTATTGCTTCAATTCTAAGTGGTTTTGTAGGTGTTGGAATGGCCTTAAGAGGATTTGGTGTCTGGAGTTTAGTAGGACAACAGATGTCGCGACAGTTATTTAATTCAATTTTTCTTTGGGTGTTTAATACATGGCGCCCAGCCATGGAGTTTTCCAAACAGAGTTTTGATGAACTTTTCGGATTCGGATCAAAATTATTAATATCTGGATTGATTGATACAATTTATAAAAATATTTATTATTTGGTTATTGGTAAATTGTATTCCTCTTCTTTGTTGGGCCAATATACACGAGCAGATCAGTTTAATTCTATTTTTTCCAGTAATTTGACATCTGTTGTGCAACGTGTGAGTTATCCAGTTTTATGTAGCATTCAAGATGATGAAGAAAAGTTAAGACAGGTTTATAGACGTGTAATAAAGACTACTATGTTAATCACTTTTTCTTGTATGTTGGGAATGGCTGCAGTTGCGAAACCATTAATTTTGTTATTAATTGGGGAAAAATGGTTGCCTTCAGTCGTCTTTTTACAAATTATTTGCTTTTCAGGAATGCTTTACCCTTTGCATGCAATCAATCTGAATATGCTTGAAGTAAAAGGACGTTCCGATTTATTTCTTAAATTAGAGATAATGAAAAAAATAATTGGTATTTTCCCAATAATTCTTGGAATATTTTGTGGAATTGAGTTTATGCTTTTGGGTGGGGTATTAATGTCTTTTTTAGCTTATTTTTTGAATAGTTACTATTCTGCGGAACTTATAAGTTATAGTACCTGGCAGCAAATTAAAGATATATTGCCTTCATTTTTAGTTTCATTATTTGTTGCGACGATTATGTGGAGTATTAGTTATTTAGGGTTTTCAGTTTGGATTACTCTTCCATTGCAGTGTTTCATAGGGGTTATCCTGGCTGTTATAATTTATGAATTTATGAAATTACCAGAGTATTTAGAATTAAAAGAGATTGTTCTTTCAACAATAAAAAGAAAATAATTTAGAAAATAAAATGATTAACGTAACAAAAACATTTTTCCCACCTATAAAAGAATATAATGAGCAAGTTCAACGAATTTGGGATAATCAATGGTTAACTAACCGAGGAGCTTTAGTAGTGGAATTGGAAGACAAATTAAAAGAATACCTTTCTGTTTCTAAAATTATTTTGATGAATAATGGAACGATTCCACTTCAAATTGCATTGAAGGTTTTAGGGAATAAAGAAGAAATTATTACAACACCTTTTAGTTATGTAGCCACGACAGCTGCGATAGTTTGGGAAAACTGTACTCCAATATTTGTAGACATTCATCCAGAGTATTTAACAATTGATGAGACTAAGATTGAAGCTGCTATAACTAGTAAAACTACTGCAATTTTGGCGACTCATGTTTTTGGTAACCCGTGTCATATAGAAGCGATAGAAGCTATTGCCAAAAAACACAACCTTAAAGTAATTTATGATGCGGCTCATTGTTTTGGAGTAAGGTATCAAGGGAAATCTATTTTTGAATATGGTGATGTGAGTACCTGTAGTTTTCACGCCACTAAATTGTTTCATACCGGAGAGGGAGGGGCTTTGTTTTGTAACGATGAGGCATTGAAAGTAAAAATGTTTTATAGTCATAATTTTGGACATAATGGACCTTTAACGTTTCATGGTTTAGGCATAAACGGAAAAATATCCGAACTGCAAGCTGCAATGGGCCTATCTGTACTTCCTTATATGGGAAAAATCATAGAAAGCAGGAAAAAAGCTGTTGACTCGTATAACAGAAATTTAGATTTTTCTAAATTGAGAGGAATGAAACTCAGAGAAAACACAAACTGGAATTATAGTTATTATGCTGTAATTTTCGACACGGAAGAAAAATTACTTGAAGTTCAAAGAGCATTAAATGAGGAACAAATATTTCCAAGACGTTATTTTTTCCCTTCTTTAAATACGATTGAATATGTAAAAGATGCTAAAATGCCTGTTTCAGAAAGTGTTGCTTCTCGAATAATGTGTTTACCTTTGTCTTTTGGAATGGATGAAAATGATATAAATAAAATATGTTCAATAATAAATAAAAATTAATATGGAAATTAAAACTTTTTTGGACAATTTCGTCGATATCTTAGACGATACAAATGCAAATTTAGTACAAGCAGAAACAGTTTTTAGGGATCTCGAGGAATGGGATTCGTTAACGGCTCTATCTTTAATTGCTATGGCAGACGAAGAATATTCAGTAAAATTAACAGGTGATGATATTAAGTCTTCAACTACTTTGCAAGATATATTCGAAATAATTAGCAATAAAGCGTAGTAGAAATGGCAACTTTCTCAATTAATGATATAGCAATAAAAGGTATTTCTTGTTGCGTTCCTAAAAATACGGAACGTAATATAGATCTAGATATATTGACTCAAGAAGAAATTCAAAAATTTATTGAAGCAACTGGTGTTGAAGAGAGACGCATTGTTCCTAAAGAAATTTGCACTTCTGATTTATGTTGCGAAGCTGCCAAAAAGTTAATTAAGGATTTAAATTGGCAAAAAGAGGAAATAGAAATTTTAGTTTTTGTTTCTCAAACCGCCGATTACATTTTACCAGTTTCAGCAGCTATACTCCAAGATAGATTAGGTCTTTCAACAAACTGTATTGCTTTTGATGTGCCTTTAGGCTGTTCTGGCTATGTTTACGGAATATCTATAATTGCGAGTATGATGCAAGCTACTGGAATAAAAAAAGGATTGCTTTTGGCAGGAGATACCATAAGTAAAATCATATCCAAATCTGACAAAAGTACGTTGCCACTATTTGGAGATGCCGGAAGCGCAACAGCTTTGGAACTAAAAAAGAACTCGGCAGAAATGATGTTCGATTTGGGTTCAGATGGGTCAGGATTTAAAACTATAATCATTCCTGATGGAGGTTCTAGGAATAGAATAAATAATGATTCTCTTCAAGTTGAAAAGTTTGAAGGAGGAATTGAGCGTAGTAGCTGTGATTTGGTTTTGGACGGTATGGATGTCTTTGGTTTTGGGATTTCGCAAGGTCCAAGAACGGTTAATAGTTTGCTTAATAAATTCGATATAAATAAAGAAAAGATAGATTATTATGTTTTCCATCAAGCTAATATGATGATGAATAAAATGATAGCCAAGAAATTAAAACTTCCAATTGAGAAAGTGCCGTTTTCGTTGAAAAATTTCGGTAATACTTCTTCCGCTACAATACCATTAACCATTGTGTCCGAACTGAAAAGTAAGATAGAAGGGAAACAAACTGATTTGTTGATGTGTGGTTTTGGTGTTGGTTTATCTTGGGGAACTATGTTGGTTAAGAATTGTGAAATTGATTGCCTGGATTTAATAGAGTTGTAAAAATGATAACATTAAAAGATAAGAATATATTAGTTACAGGAGCTTCTTCTGGAATTGGAAGACAGATTGCTATTACTGCTTCTGAGTTGGGAGCATGTGTGACTATTATTGGTAGAAATGTAGAGAATTTACAAGAAACAATTTCATTACTGAAAGGTGATGGACATAAAATGTTTTCTGTGGATATTTCAGTAACTGATGATTTAGAAAAATTAATTTTAGGTAGTTCTTCATACGATGGAGTGGTTTTTAATGCAGGAGTAGTGGAATATTTACCGGTTAAATTTTTAAACCCTTCGAAAATTGATTCTGTTTTTTCTGTGAATTTTGAAAGTAATGTAGTTCTTAGTCAGAAATTAATTAAAAATAAGTTACTAAATAAAAATGGGTCTTTGGTTTTTGTGTCTTCAATATCTTCAAAATTAGGTGTTCCTGGCACGGCAATGTACTCCGCATCTAAGGCGGCACTTAGTTCTTTTTCAAAAGTTTTGGCATCAGAATTGGCTTCTCAAGGGATAAGGTCAAATAGCGTTTGTCCAGGAATTGTTAAAACTGCTATGACTGATAAGGCCAGCGATGTAGTTTCTGAAGAAGAACTAAAAAAGTCAGCTTTGGAATACCCATTAGGATATGGGGAACCTGTTGATGTAGCGGGATTAGTTATGTATTTATTAAGTGATATTAGTAAATGGATGACAGGTTCGGATTTAATTATTGACGGAGGCTTTACTTTAAAATAAAAATTCATGAATTCAAATATACCTGCTTTTCACTATTTCGATAATGAAATATTTTCACAAGAAAGTGATAAGTTATTTAAGAGAATATGGCATTTTGCTGGGTTTAAATCTGATTTCTTGAACGATAATGACTTTGTTACTCTTAAAATTGCAAATACACCAATTGTAGTTCAAAATGTTCGAGGAAATGTTAAGTCATTTTTGAATGTTTGTTCTCATCGATTTTCAATAATCCAGCAAGATAAATCGGGCAATAGACCAATGGTATGCCCTTATCATGGTTGGGCTTATGATAAAGATGGAATTCCAAGTGGAATTCCTAAAAAACCATTGTTCAAAAAATTCACTAAGGACGAACTCTGTGAAATGAAACTTAAAGAATTTAAGGTTTCATTTTGTGGTGATTTGTGTTTTGTGTCATTAATTGATGATGTCGAGCCACTCCAAGATTTTTTAGGTGTTTTCTATGAAGAATTAGAGACGATGTCTCTTTCACTGGGAAATAGAATTGATGTTAACTCTATGGAAATTGAGGCGAACTGGAAAGTAATTGTAGAGAATACACTTGAAAGTTATCATGTAGGTTTAATACATTCAGAAACACTTGCTAAATTAGAGCCATCGGGTTTGGATTTTTGTTTTGACAAAAGTAATTCTAGTTGGACTAGTAATTTGAATATAGCAAAAGACAAAGGAGGGTATAAAAAGATAGATAAGTATTTTTCGCCAAGAGAATATGATATTGAAGGGTATAAGCATATTTTGGTTTTTCCAAACTTGCTAGTGTCTAGTACGCATGGTGTCTCTTTTAACTATTCTTTAGTTGAACCGATTAATCCAGATGTGACAAAATTTACAAGTTATGTTTTTACAGCAGCGACAGACTCAATTCCAACTCCAATTATCATTAAAGCTTTTGAAGAATCTTTAATAAATTTTAATCGACAGGTTTTTGAAGAGGATAAGGCTGTTTGTCAACTTGTTCAGCAAGGAGCAAAACATACTCATTTATCAGGTAAGTTATCTGATGAAGAAGAAAGAGTGCATCATTTTCAAAAAACATATTTAGGATACTTAAACAATGAAAGCTAATATAAAAGCGATATCGTATTATTTACCAAAGAAAATTCTGTCTAATGAATTGATTAATCAAGAGTTTCCGGAATGGGATATTGAAAAAATCAGTTCAAAAACGGGTATTAGTTCCAGGCATATAAGTGCTGTTGATGAATTCTCTTCGGATATGGCTGTAAAAGCCGCCGAAAAGCTATTTGTAGAATACGATATCAATAAATCTGAAATTGATTTTTTATTGTTTTGTACGCAAAGTCCTGATTATTTTTTGCCTACGACAGCTTGTATTCTGCAAGAACGATTGGGTTTAAACACAGGTATAGGAGCTCTAGATTTTAATTTAGGATGCTCGGGTTTTGTTTATGGATTAAGTCTTGCAAAAGGTTTAATTGCTGGTGGAATGGCAAAAAATGTACTATTGATTACGTCAGAAACCTATACAAAGTTCATACATCCAGAAGATAAAAGCAATAAAACTATTTTTGGGGATGCTTCCGCAGCCACTTTGATTAGTAATGAAGACGGATTCTGTTCTATAGGAGATTTTATTTTTGGAACGGATGGGAAAGGAGCGGAAAATTTAATAGTAAAACAAGGCGGAATGCGTTTTCCTGTTTCAAATGAGAACGATGATGTCACTGATGAGTTTGGGAATGTTAGGAATGATAAAAACTTATTCATGAATGGAACGGAAATTTTTAATTTCACAGGGGAATTCGTTCCAAAATTGACTCATGCCATATTAGAAAAAAATAACTTAACGATGGAGCAAGTTGATTTGTTTGTTTTTCATCAAGCCAATAAGTATATGCTTAATCATTTGAGAAAAAAAATTGGGATTCCTGAGAGTAAATTTTTTATAGCTATGCAGCATTGCGGGAATACTGTTTCTTCTACAATTCCAATTGCCTTATATGAAGCTCAAAAACAATCAATGTTTATAGATAAGAAAAACCTAATTATAGCTGGTTTTGGAGTAGGTTATTCATGGGCAGCCTGTAATTTGATATTAAAATAATGAAAAACTTAATAATAATAGGTGCTAGGGGATATGGTCGTGAGGTTTGTAATCTAGCTAAGCAATGTGCTGGGTATAACAAAGACTATGTAGTAAAAGGATTTTTGGATGATAAAGTTGATGCTTTAGTTGGATTTAATGATTATCCAGAAATTATTTCTTCTGTAGAAGAGTATGAAATTCAAGAAAATGATGTGTTTACTTGTGCGCTAGGAAGCGTAAAATGGAAAAAACATTATGTTGAATTGATTTTATCTAAAGGGGGTAAGTTTATTAATTTAATTCATCCTACATCTATATTCAATTCGAATGTGCAATTTGGTAACGGACTAATTGTTTTTATGTATTCGAATATCAGTAATGATTGTACTATTGGTGATTTCGTTACTATACAAGGTTTTGCAGGAATAGGTCATGATTCTAAAATTGGTAGTTGGTCACACCTTAATGCTTATAGCTTTATGGGAGGTTTTGCAGTACTGGAAGAAGAAGTTTGTTTAAATACTAGAGCTACTGTTTTGCCACATATTACTGTACGAAAAGGAGCTACTGTTGGAGCGTGTAGTTTAGTTGTAAAAAATGTAAAAGAAAATACAACTGTTTTTGGTGTTCCCGCATTAAAATTAAAATTTTAATTAATGAAAGAAGTTGAGAATTTGGTACTTTCAGTTGATATGATTACTTATAAACATGAAAATTATATAGCTGAAGCTATTGAAGGGGTATTGATGCAAGAAACTAATTTTGAGTTTGACTTGATTATTGCCGATGATTGTTCTCCTGATCGGACTCAAGAAATTGTTGAAGAAATTATTAAAGTACATCCAAAAGGATATAGAATTAAGTATTTTAGACACGAAAAGAATATTGGAATGGATGCTAATGCAAGATTTTCAGTAGGCAATTGTAAGGGGAAGTATTTTGCAATGTGCGAAGGCGATGATTATTGGACTGATCCAAATAAGTTACAAAAACAAGTGGATTTTTTGGAAGAAAATAATGATTACGCATTAGTGTTTACAGATTTAGATTTTTATTATCAAACATCAGGTGTTTTTAAAAGAAGTATTTTTCAAAAAAAGATAAAGCCTTTATATTATTCATTTGAAGAACATTTGGTACATGCTGGATTTTTAGCGCCCTGTACTTGGTTATGTAGAAAAGAATTTGTTCCAACTTTCACTAAAAAATATACGGATGGAACATTTCCATGGCTTTTAGATGTATTAGCAAACTCTAATATTAAATTTTTTAATGATACTACAGCAGTTTATCGTATTTTAGATGAAAGCGCCAGTCATTCTGGATCAATCGAGAAGAGATATAATTTTGCAAAAGGTGTATTTGAAATACAAAAAGAATATTTGGAAAAATACAATCAACCAATTGAACTTAGAAATGATGTATATCGTAAAGCTTACGCGAAATTATTACCTAGTGCAATAGTTTTAGGATATGATTCCTTCATCGTAGAAGCCCAACTGTTTTTTGGGCAAAACCAACTGTTTTTAAAAGAAAAATGTCTGTATCAATTAAGTTTTTTTAAAAATTCTAAGCATCTTTTTAAGATTTTATATAGGCTTAAAGGTAAAAAATGATTTTTTAAAATGTACCGGTCTGTTTGTATAGTTTTATTAAGATATAAGCAGTTTTAAAGGACTGTATTAGTTTAGAAAATATGTTAGTTAAAAAATAAA
>NZ_DASTTN010000077.1:0-24226 GCF_035760125.1 Flavobacterium sp. | reverse complement strand
GATGGAGTTTATGCCATTATTATTACCATAATGGTTTTGGAATTTAAAGTTCCACACAATCCTAATTTGGATAGTTTTGCAGCAATGTGGCCTGTATTTATTAGCTATGCAGTAAGTTTTCTATTTGTAGGATTAAATTGGGCCAGTCATCATCATTTGTTTCAAACCGTTTCTAAAGTTGACAATAAGATACTTTGGATCAATATGCTTAACCTTTTTATTTTGTCACTTGTCCCTTTTGCAACAGCAGCAATGGGTGAAAATAATTTTAAAGCAATTACGGTTACTATTTATGCAAGCTTGCTCACTGTAAGCATCCTCGTATATCTCCTTTTAGTCAACAAATTATGTCAGTTGCACGGCAAAGATTCTTCTTTTTTCAATACTTTCAAAGGTCATAAAAAATCGTATTTCAGCCTTGGTTTGAATTGCGTAGCCATCATTTTATCACTAATTAATTTTCCAAAACTAGCTTTTATAATTCTAATACTGACATCCTTATCTTGGTTTGTCCCCAATCATATATTTGAGCAAGAAGAAAATGAATAAACACTAAAACAATTAGAAATTTTAAAATGTCAACATTTACAGATAAAGGAACAGCTGCACCCGCAGCCTATTTCGCGGGAATAGTTTGGGTAAACATGAATGTGAAACCCGAGGAAGGATATAATATCAATATGGGAACGGTAACATTCGAACCCAAAGCCAGAACCAACTGGCACAGCCACACTAGCGGGCAAATATTGTTTGTGATTGAAGGAATTGGTTACTATCAGGAAAAAGGAAAACCAATTCAGTTGATACAAAAAGGAGATGTGGTCAAAATTCCTAAAAACATAGTGCATTGGCACGGAGCTTCGCACGGTAATTTGATGCGCCACATTGCCCTTGTACCTGACTATGACAAGGATAAAACCGAATGGTTTCAAGCTGTAACCGATGAGGACTATAACATCATAAAATAATTAATTATAACCAACATAAATATGAAAACCACAACAGTAAAAGCTTTTGGAACAAAGGCTGCAGACCAGCCTTTAGAAGCATTGAATATCAGCCGTAGGGAATTACAAGCTCACGATGTTGAGATGGAAATTCTATATTGCGGAATATGCCATTCTGATTTACACCAAATCAAGAATGATTTTGGAATGACAGCTTACCCTATTGTTCCTGGACACGAGATCGTGGGACGAGTAACCCGAGTTGGCACTTATATCAAGAATTTTAAAGTTGGCGATTTATCCGCAGTGGGCTGTATTGTAGATTCTTGTCAAGAATGCGAAAGTTGCCACGAAGGCTTGGAACAATTTTGTGATCAATTCCCAACCTTCTCCTTCAATTCTCTCGACAAATATTTGGGAGGAGTCACTTACGGAGGATTCTCTGAAACTTATGTTTGTGAAGACAAATATGTGTTACATGTGCCGGAAAGTTTAGATTTGGCTGCCGCCGCGCCTTTATTGTGTGCCGGTATTACAGTGTATTCACCATTAAGACATTGGAATGCTGGACCAGGTAAAAAAGTAGGTATTTTGGGTATTGGAGGATTAGGTCATTTGGCTATCAAAATAGCTAAAGCAATGGGGGCCGAAGTAACAGTGTTTACCACTTCTCAATCCAAGGTGGAAGATGCCAAGCGTCTCGGTGCTGATAATGCCGTATTATCAACCGTTGCGGAACAAATGAGTAAATATGCTGGAAAACTTAATTTAATTATTGACACCGTATCGGCAAAACATGACGTTAATTCGTACCTAAATCTTTTAAAACACGATGGTACTGTGGTTTTGGTTGGGTTGCCACCTGAGCCTTTAGAAGTAGGAGCTTTTAATGTAGTAATGGGCAGAAAAAGCTTTTCGGGTTCAAATATTGGAGGTATTGCCGAAACTCAAGAAATGTTGAATTTTTGTGCAGAACATAATATTACCGCCGACATTGAATTGATTAAAGTTCAAGATGTCAACCATGCTTTTGAAAGACTGGAAAAAGGAGATGTCAAATACCGATTTGTAATTGATATGAATTCATTAAAAGATTTTAATTAAAAATTGGATTTTAATAATGATTGTATAAATCTCTGATGACTTTTATACAATCATTTTAATTTGGTTCTGTCGCATCTGTCAAATTAAAACATAAAATAATCAAAATAAAAAAATTATGCCACCAACTTACAGAAGGATTTAAACATAGTAATCCACTGGTTAAACATTTGATTCTTAAAACCTTTAATTCTTATTAATCACAGATTTTAAAACTACTAAGTTTCAAAATTTGTATTTAAAAGATCATAAAAAAAGCTAAATCTTTCGATTTAGCTTTTTTGTGATAATGAGTATTCCTTTTGGAATCCAGCTTATTTTATATCAAACCATAGTTTTGTAGTAAGCAGGTCTTTTCCTTGAGCAGTTACCGCGGCCTGATAACTAGTTCCGTTCAACGACTGCTCTGTGCCTGGATAAAAGAAACGCGAAGGTATCTTCCCATCCAAAACCGTAGCCGGACCGGCTGTTAACAGAGGATAGTCAAGTCTTCTCCACTCTACAAAAGCATCAAGCCCTTGTCCGTAAAATGCAATCCATTTTTGCGTACCTATCGATTTAGCATAATTTGTAGCATCGTACTTCACAGCTGCCTGATTAAGATAATTGGAAATAATTACTGTATCTGTAATACCAAATTGATTGAACGATGCCGTAATTGCATTTTTATAAAGCTGCTCTGCATCTCCGGAAATAAAACCACGGGCTACGGCTTCAGAAAGATTGAATAATGTTTCAGAATAAGAAGCGATTACAGCCGGCGATGTTGAGGTCAGGAAGTACTTACCCGGTTTTGATGTTTTGGCAAAACCCTGACTATTGGCATCACTGTTTGATAATCCATTGGCAACGCCAACATACTTACCTACGCTTGCATCAGATGGCAGCTGCGCATAAACAGGTAAACGCGGATCTGCTAAAGCATATAACTTATCAACCAATGTCTTCGAAATACGATAATCATCGCGGGTTTCAAACCAAGCCGAAGCCGGATTTTGCTGAGGTGAACTGATGTAAACAAACTGAAAGGTATCGCCATTGCTACTCAATACTCCTGCAGCATCAGTCGTTGCATCAATCGCTGCCTGTTTAGCTAAAGTAGGCTCTCTGTCTGAAATTCTCAAAGCAATACGCAAACGAAGTGAATTTACCAGTTTTTTCCATTTTAAAATATCGCCTTTATAAACCAAATCTCCAGTTACAGCACCGTTTGCTGTACCTAGCAAAGACTGGGCTTTTTTCAAATCTTCAAGTAATCCTGTATATACTTCCTTTTGAGTATCATAGGCAGGTGTCACTTTTAGACCTGCTTCTTTATAAGGAATGCTTCCGTAAGCATCTGTCAGCAATAAAAACGTCCATGAACGCAGGGTTAGTGCAATTCCTTTATAATTTGAATTTGCCTGTGCCTCCGGGAAATTCAGAATCGTGTTCAAATCTGTAATCAAGGTCGCATATCCAGTATTCCACAATGAAGTGAAAGAAGTGTTGGAGACATCGTATCTGTCTGGCTCAGTATATTGGATTTTTGCCCAATGTTGTACAAATAATAAAGACGAGTCAAAGTTATTTGTCGAGCCCCAATATAAGTCGGCACCCTGTTTTAATGATCCTGTTAACAGGTAAGGTGCCAATGGTGTTTCAGTAGCATTTGGATTTTTATTAATTTCATCCAGATCACTGCAAGAAGTCAGCGACAATGCTAATAGAGTTATATAAGCTATTTTTTTTAGCATGATTTCGTGTTTTTAAAATTTAAGATTAACATTAAGGCTGAAGTTCCTTGTAGTTGGCAGGGCTAAACTCTCCAAACCTTGTGCATTTCCTGAATTGAAAGCTGTTTCAGGATCAATATTTGGCACGTCTTTGTAAATAAAGAACAGGTTACGGCTTGCAGCAGTAATACTTGCTCCTTCCAATCCCAGCTTCTTAATTAGTTTTTTATTAAAATTGTAAGTAAGTTTTACTTCTCTTAGTTTTACAAAAGTGGAACTATAAATATAAGCTTCACTGATGTTGTATGACGCTTTGTAATATTCCTGTGCACTAAGTACTGAAGTGTTTGGAGTTCCATCAGCATATACTCCGCTAAAGATCATTCCATCGTCATATACCGTTGCTCCGCCTGGAGCAGCTGCACCAGCTGGTAACAAAGTTTTGGTAGAACCTGCCAAATAGTAGTTTAATCCGCCATTGGCTGCATCGCGGCCTGGAAGGGTTTGAGCCAATACACCAGTGTAATTACCTGTTCTGTTAGTTCCAGAGAAAATCTCTCCCCCTACACTAGCATCAATAAGGAATGACAATTCAAGATTTTTATAGGTCAATGTATTTGTAAGGCCAGCCAAATAATCCGGAGTGTAATGTCCTAACACTTTCTTCTGCGGATCCGCTTTTGGCAGTCCGTTAGCTCCAACTACTATATTACCATTTGCGTCGCGCAGATAAGCTGTACCGTAAAGAGCACCATAAGCCTGCCCTACCGATGCTAATACATCTACACCTCCCGAAGAACCTATTGTATAGTTTTGAATCTTTCCGTCATAGTCAAGAATCTTTACTTCGCTTATATTCTTTGAATAATTTAAGCCAACGTTCCATTTGAAATTATCAGTTTGAACAGGACTTCCATCCAATTGAATTTCTATACCATGGTTATTTATTTTACCTGCATTGATCAACTGTGAATTATAACCGCTCGATGCAGTTGTTTTTATTTCCAAAATCTGGTCAAAACTATTGGTGTTATAATAAGCGGCATCAAAATGCAGTCTGTTTTTCCAGAAAGAGGCTTCTACACCAACTTCAGTAGAACGGGTTGTCTCCGGTTTCAAGTCCTCATTCAGTTTCTTTTGCGAAGAGGTTTGAATCGGATTTCCGTCGAATGCAGTTTGAAAATTATAAACTGTAGATAATTGGTATGGATCTGCATCGTTCCCTACTTCTGACCAGCCACCACGCAGCTTTAAGAAGTCAAGCGTATTACTTTTCAGATTCAAGGCTTCAGATAGTACCAAACTACCATTAATAGAAGGATAGAAATAAGATCGGTTACTGCTTGGCAGTGTCGATGACCAGTCATTACGGGCTGTTAAGTTTAAAAACGCATAATTTTTGTAACCAACTTGTGCTGAAGTATAGGCACTGTACACTTTCAATTGAGAGTATGAGTTTGATGAAGTCAACGGATCTCGTGAATTAGTCAGCGTATATAAATCTGGCACAGCCAAACGTGGTGCTTTTTGATAATTGTTTGCATCGCTATGATTACGCACATTGAATCCGGCAAGAGCATCCAAACTAAAATCTTCGCTTAGTTTTTTGGTATACTGCAGAATACCCTCTGTGTTTCTTTCGTCTACAGTATAAGCATCTTCTGCATACGATCCGTAAGGAGTTCCATTGGTACCATATTTAATTTTGTATTTTCTGCGGTCGTTATAATAGTCAACTCCAGTGCGGAATCTAAAGTTAAGCCCATCGATAATTTTTGCATCCAAATGAATATCTCCTATTAAACGGTTGCGCTGCTGACTGGTAGTATTATAGTAAGCATTCCAATACGGATTGCTGTAATAGCTGTTGTTCCAGTTGACATCTCTATTACTTTCAAGCTGATTGATATCCACCTGGCGTCCAAACCAAAGAAACTGTAACATAACTCCCGCTGCACGGTTACCGCCTGGTCCCCCTGGTAAGGCAGGAGCATCTGCAACAATATAGTTGGCATTTACACCTACTTTAATATTTTTGGATATTTGGTAATTAGTGCTAACACTAAAGTTTGTTTTATTTACTTCACTGTTAGGCACAGTCCCATTTTGCTTTTGATTATTAACTCCTAAACGGAAATCTGATTTTTCATTCGAACTGGCTACAGAAATACTATTATCAAAAGTTAGACCGGTATTAAAGAAGTCTTTCACATTATCAGGATGAGCCACAAAAGGCACCGGTACACCATTTGAGTAAAATTGTGGAATAAGGCGTCCATCCAGTTTAGGTCCCCAGCTTTCATCAACTCCGTCATTAACTCCGCCTCCTTTACCATCTACATAGCTGAACTTTCCGTTTGATCCTTGTCCAAATGAATTTTGAAAATCAGGTAAAGTGGTAACTTCAGATGCGGTTATACCCGAGCTCACAGTTACGCCCAATCCCCTTTGACCTTTTCCAGATTTTGTAGTTATAAGAACAACACCATGTGCAGCACGCGATCCGTAAAGAGCAGCAGCATTAGGGCCTTTCAATACGTTTAATGATTCAATATCATGGGGATTTAAATCGGCAATCGCATTTTTGAAATCGCGGGTAGCTCCGCCATAGTTCAACTGCGAATTATCTACCGGAACTCCATCGACTACAAATAACGGCTGATTGTTTCCCGCTATAGATGTTTCACCACGAATAACGATACGTGAAGATCCCATATCGCCCTGCGAATTGGTGATACGTACTCCTGCCAGTTTACCAGTAAGACTATTCAAAAAATTCGTTTCTTTTGTATTCTCTAATTCCTTGCCTTTAAGGGATTGAGTAGTATATCCTAAAGATTTCTTTTCTTTGGAAATACCTAGTGCGGTAACTACTACTTCTGACAGCACATTCTGCTCTTCAGAAATATCAATGGTAACTGAATTTTCGTTAACAGTAATTTCCTTTTTTTTATACCCCAAATAACTTACTATTAAAGTATAAGGCAGTTTTTGTCCTGTTTGGAAATGAAATTTCCCTTCTGCATCTGTTACAACATCGTGTGTTGTACCTTTTATGTTTACTGAAGCACCGGTAACAGGCTCCTTTGTAACCGCATCGATCACTATTCCTTCGAGGTTGGACTGAATTAACGGTTTGGTATCTTGAGCTTTAATTCCTATGGAAATCAAGAAAATGCACAACCATGCATATCTATTTAATTTTTTTTTCATTACTTTGTTTTGGTTTAATAAATAAGGTGAGCCGAAAACGGATTTACTCCACTCTCGCTTTCCTTATAGAGATGAACAATTTCTTTTAAGCTTAACCATTTCTGCTGGAACAGAAATGGTTTTTTTATTTACAACACATTCGTTTTTTCATTTTTTATTTATTTTTAGGTTACTATTATTTAATTAGTCTTTACAAGATTTGCCCCTAAAATAAAGGATCCATTCTTATTTAAATTTTTTTATGTTTTAGGAATTGAAAAAATATTTAAACTCTACTAATTTGATAGAACAAAGTTATGTTAAAAAATTTAACTCCAAAATTTTAATAGTTTTTTTTGGAAAAAATTTGTTAATTAAATTGATTCAAAATTTTAAATCACTAAAGAAGAGCCAGTTAATTTCAATATACTTTTTACTTAATATAAGTGTTTTCCTAAATTTAAACTCAGATTAAAATACAAACCATTCGTTTACCTCATCCGCAATGGATTCATTAATGTGAATATTTTCGAACTCATTTGTGGCAGCATTATATAGATAGTCTTTTTGCCACTCTTTATAATTAAAAGCCACTTTTTGAACCGCATCACAAATAAATAAGAGTTCTTTATCTGTCATAATCGGATGCAGTGATAAGCGCACCCAGCCCGGTTTGTTAGTTTGATTTTTCTGAAGAAGTTCATTCGTTATTGTTTTTGATTTTTCTTCGTCGATATCAAACAGATAATGAGCATACGTACTTGCGCAAGACCATCCGCCACGAACCTGAATTCCGAAGCGGTCATTTAGAATCCTAACAATCAGATTATAATGAATATCTTCAATTACAAAAGACACACAGCCAATTCTATCCGCTTCAGTATCGCCTAAAACAGTTAAGCATTTTATTTTTTGAAGTTCATAGAAACAAAGTTCAAGCAATTCTTTTTCTCGGTTTTTAATATTTCCAATTCCCATTTCCTCTTTTAACTGCAATGCCAAAGCGGTTCGAATAACCTGCAGAAACCCTGGTGTACCGCCATCTTCCCTTACTTCTACTACATTGCTGTAACAATATTCTCCAGATGGTTTTGTCCATTTCACATTTCCTCCACCCGGATTATCAGGAAAATTGGCTTTATACAGCTTTTCGTTAAAAATCAAGACACCGCAAGTACCAGGACCGCCCAAGAATTTATGGGGTGAAAAGAAAATAGCATCCAGTTGCTGTTCCGGATCTTTTGGATGCATGTCGATTTTGACATAAGGTGCCGAAGCTGCAAAATCGACAAAACATAATCCTCCGTTTTGATGCATGATTTTTGCCAATTCATGATACGGCGTGATAATTCCAGTGACATTTGAACAAGCGGTAAACGAACCAATTTTGAGGCTTCTGTCTGAGTATTTTTTTAACTCTTTTAAAAGCACTTTCGGATCTACTAAATTATTTTCATCTGGAGGTAAAATCACCACATCGGCATTGATTTCATACCATGGAACCTGATTCGAATGATGTTCCATGTGTGTTATGAAAACAACTGGTTTATCACCTTCATGACGCGTATGCAAACCTATAATTCGCTGCAGTTTTGATAAAGCTGCCGTCATTCCGGTGCCGGTTGTAACTAAGACATCAGAAGTATTGGCATTGACCGACTTTTTAATTATATCTCTGGCGTGCCGGTAAGCATAAGTGGAAACTTTACCTGTCTGACTTGAAAATGAATGCGTATTGGCAATCATCGGACCTATTTTATTGAGTATAATATCTTCAATTGGGGCATATAATCTTCCGCTGGCAACCCAATCCGCATAAAGCAGTTTTTGTTTCCCATACGTCGATTTAAAACTGTGGTTTACTCCTACCGTATTTTCTCTGAATTTAGAAAAGTAGTTTTCTAAATTAATGAGTTCCGATTTTTTTTCAGTAGCATTCATTTCCATATCATTAAATTAATTCCTTCTATTTTGTTTGAATCTTTCAAAGAATTCGAAAATTAAAAGCAGATTATAATTTATTATCTAAAAGCGCTTTTAGTGTAGTTTTAAGCTCTTCTCCTTCAAGATTTTTTGCTACAATAATTCCTTTTGAATCAATTAGATAATTACCTGGAATAGCTCTTACACCGTACAACTTTGCAATTTCACTGTTCCAAAACTTTAAATCCGAAACGTGCTGCCAATCCAAATTATCCTCTTTAATGCCCTTAATCCAGTTTTCTTTCTTTTTATCCAATGAAACTCCGATAATATTAAATCCTTTGTCATGAAATTCTTTGTAAGCTGCAACAACATTTGGATTTTCCTTTCTGCACGGACCACACCAAGAAGCCCAAAAATCAATCAAAGTATATCCTTTAAGATTTTCTGAAAGGCGGACAGGCTTACCTTCAGGATTGTTTGCGGTAAAATCGGGAGCTTTTTTTCCAATAGCTACTCCATTTAAAACAGTCACCAATTCTTTAAGTTCTTTGACGTAAACCGAACTCTGCTGACTTTTATCAAGCAATGCTATGTTTGCCGTAATTTCTTCCGGTTTTAATCTGTAAGACCAGTTTCTGTACAACACATAGGCCGAAACAATTGATTTAGGATGTTCTGTAATGAATTTACTGATTTCTATATCTTTCGTTTTTCTATAGACATCGAATAAATTTTGGCTTTCAGAACCTTCCACCACCGATGCACTGTAATATTTCTTCGGACTTAATTTTACGGTAATCGTATTATTTTCAAGAAAAATATACAATGGAGAATTAGCCGTATTTACACTTAAACCATATAATTCGGGTGTTTTTACTTTTGTTTTGAAACTGAAATTTCCATCTTTGACTTTTACCGAATCGATGGTTTTAAACATTTTGTTATGGAATTTTTGCAGATACACATATTGAGCAACAGTATCGGTCACTGTTCCTTTTAATTGTAAATTACTTTCTTGTGCCTGAGCACCAATTACGCCTAGGCATAAAGCTAAAATTGTTATTATTCTTTTCATTTTATTTAATTTTTAAGTGAATATTAATGTTTGGATAAGCTGATTTAATTGGATCAACAAGGCGGAAATAGTAAGCGCAATAAGATTTTTTCATAATAATTTGGTTTTAAAATTAGACGTAAGTATTGCTGGGCCTATTTGAAAGTGGCCTTCAGTAAATGCTTTAATTAAGGTATTAGGTTAAAAAAATTAGAAGCTCCGCATTCGGAAAACTAAACTGTGAGTCACTCTACGGAGCAGATTAAATGGTACGCTGTAATCAGGTAAAAGAAGTAAGTCAGTTTTCATTTTAATAAATTAAAAGTTTAAAAAAACAATATGGCTTATTCAGATTTTTCTAAGGAAATATCTCTTATCTGTCCGCCGTAGCGGAAGGATTTAGCACCTTATTTGGCAACAGGTTGCTAAGACTTCATCGGGCCTATTCCCTCAGTCTTTCTGGATAAGTCAAGCAGAATTATCTTCTGCCGATGCAAATATATATAAATTCTATCAAATTAATATAGTATAAAACAAAAAAAATGATATTGTTTAAAAAATAAATACAATCACTTATAAATCAGCAATATAATTATAAAATATTATTTTTTGATAACTTTAAAATATTCGTTTCTGTCGCATTTGTCAAATTAAAACATAAAATAATCAAAATAAAAAAATTATGTCACCAACTTACAAAAGGATTTAAACATAGTAATCCCGGGATTAAACATTTGATTCTTTCGCAACATATGAACAACTTCAATACCACTTAGAGTTCTTTTTGCAGATTCAAAATTTTTAAAACCTAAACCATTTAAACTCCTCCGCTTTATATAACGATGATTCTGTTCTACTATGTTATTAAGGCATTTACACTGTCGAGCATCTATTTTAGAAAATGAACGTTTGTTATAAACTTTAATCCCGCTACTATTTGAGCCACTCTTGTCAATGTTTATTAACCTGGGTTGCAGTTGTTGCTGACGCCTCTAATTAGAAATGATTGGGCGCTCATCCTCTGCCTTCTCTTGGTCAATAAGAATTGAATATTATAATGAAATGTGTCTTCTTTAACATTTTAACCCCAACAGGACATTAAACCACTTTTATAAATATTTTTAAAATTTATCTTATATAATTATCTTAAAAATACGCCAATTTCTTCAAATATTGGAGAAAATGGTTTGAAATTTGTATCTCTGGGGTCACAAGCTTAAAAGCCCATTTCTTACGAAATGGGCTTTTTTTTTATACATTTTTTTAACTGAAGAATAGTTATAGACAGTTTACTGTCGATATTCATCATCACTTACAGGTTCCAGCCAAATCGTTTCCCCCTTTTCCCTTCCTGTTATTGCTACCTGAATAAATTTTGTATCTGAACTTGCACCATGCCAATGAGGAATATTAGCAGGACATTTTACAACATCCCCCTTTTTTACAATGATTTTTTGACTTCCCTTTTCCTGATAATATCCTACTCCTTCAAGCGCCAATATAATCTGTCCTGCAGGATGAGAATGCCATTTTGTTCTTGCGCCTGGTTCAAAGGTTACACTCCCAACGGCATTTTGATTTACACTATCGGCTTGAACCAAATTATTCAACCATACTGTCCCAATAAAATTATTATTGGTTATTTTTTCTCCTTTTGTAAAAATTATGTCATCAGATTTGGTTGCAGCAACATTTTCAGTTTTTACTTTATAATAGCAAGCTGTCAATAAAAAAACCAGAATAAACGACACGTACTTTAATCCTTTTTCCATAGTGATTTCTTTATATTTAAAATATCCTATTACCCCTTTTTACTTCAGATATTGTTTATAAAACTCATCTAGTTTTTTCAGTGATGATTTCATAAAAGCGGGTTGGTCGTATAAATCAACATGTGTTGCCCCTGGAACCACAAACAATTCTTTAGGCTCTTTCGCTTTTGAAAAGGCATCTTCACTAAAATAGGCTGATACCGCTTTCTCTCCCACAATGAACAACAGCGGACGAGGAGAAATAGTTTCTATCTGCACAAAAGGAAAAAAATTCATCATAGGTGCAAGACTCGAATAAGAATAATAAGCGGTGGAATTTGGATGGTTCCCCCTTGGTGTATCATAGTAATCAAGAAATTCACGAGCAAATTGTGGTGTATCAGCATCTACTTTTTCGGGTAATGCACGAATATCTTTCCTTTGCGCTCCAGCAAATTCCTTGGTGCGTTGTTCTCCTATTTCATCCAGGGTTTTCATCCTTTTTTCAAATGGAATAATATCATTAACACCTTGTCTTCTTGCCCTCCCCATATCGTACATACTAACCGTAGCTAGTGCTTTTATACGATGATCTATAGCAGTTGCCGCCACAGAATAACCACCGCTCGCGCATACGCCTAAAACACCTATGCGATTTTTATCCACCAAAGCATGATTACTTAAAAAATCTATCGCCGCACTAAAGTCTTCTATTTTCATCTCAGGTGACTCGATATGGCGTGGAAACCCTCCGCTTTCTCCAATAAATACTGGATCATAAGCTAAAGTTACATAACCCAATTCTGCTAACCTTTGAGCATGCAAACCGGCAGTCTGCTCTTTTACTCCGCCAAAAGGAGGTCCAACAACTATTGCTGGATATTTTTTATTTGTATCATAATTGGGCGGTAAAAACAGATTGGCCACTATATTTATTTGAAATCTATTGGGATAAGATACTTTTTGGATTTTCACACCATTTTCACCTTCTCTTAATGGGTAAATCCTTGTGTTCAAAAGTTCAGCCGCTTGTTTATTAGCCTCTGTATTTTGTGCGTTTAGATTATCTGCATCTATACCTGATACAATCACGGTAAGTAGAAATATTATCTTTTTCATACTATTTTATTTTTTATTTTTCAGGACTTCGTTCAAAACTTTTTGAGCTGCCTCCCCTTCTTTTTTACCTATTTTTGATTTGATGATTCCAATAAATTGCCGCAATTGATTTGGGGTTAAACCAACATTCAGACATATATTCAGATGTGACTGTAGCATAGGTTCTACACCACCAATACTACTAAGGACCGATATTGTTGTCAACTCTCTTTCAACATAAGTTAAAATATCCCGTTCAAAAATATCAGCAAAAAGATGCTCTTTGAGAAAGACATCAATCTCAGGAGAAAATGCCGAATAACCTATTTTTGGACCATCTTGTGATACCCCTGTAAGAGCTGCCAAAATGGCTTTGCCCCGATCGTACTTGTTAGATTCCTCTTTTATAGGTGATGCTTCTGCGCCCACAACATCATTAATACCTTTGGTTTTACGCTGCTCCAATACTGTCATAAAAGTTTGTAATCCACGAATACTTCTTGGAAATCCACAATAAGCATATATATGAACGAGAACTTCTTTGATCTGGTTGACAGTCAGACCAGAATCGAGCCCAGTATTGAGTTCTATTTTTAGTTTTGTTAAATCACCTTTTGCCGTAACTGCTGCAATACTTATAATTGCTTGTTGTTTATTACTTAAATGCTGAACTGAATCAGTTTGTGCATTCATATTGGCTGTAAGAATTACTATCATTACGAAGAGAATTGCTTTTAAAAATGTTTTCATTTTCATTTGTTTAACGTAATCAATTAACTAAACCTATTTTCTTCAACCAATTTTGAATATCAATTTCAACCTGTTTTTCTTTTTCACCTTCCATTACAAATAAAACTCCATCTCTTTCTATTCCGCCTTTGGTAGAGAAACCTTCTAATATAATGCTTTTAGGACATAGTTCTTTTACTGTTTGAAAACTGTTGCCAATTCCATAACCTGCATTGGTATTAAATGGAATAATGGTTTTTCCGCTTAAATTGTATTGTTTTAAAAAGCTTTTCATTGGTGGTGGCAGCTGCATACCCCAGGTTGGAAAACCAACGAATACAATATCATATTTTTCAATGCTATCTATTTTAGTTTTCAACGGGGGTAGAAAACCAATTTCATTTTCTTTTGCTACCTGACTAACTATTGTTTTATAATCTTTAGAATAAGGATTCTCTAATTCAAGTTCTACCAGTGATCCACCGATGTTTTTATGAATAATCACTGCAACTGCCTTAGTGTTTTTAGTTCTTGACAAATAGACAATCAATACCTTTTTATCCATTAGAGACTCACTCTTATTTTGAAATGTTTCCTGTGCTTTACTGCAGTCTGAAAACATACAAACTACTATAGTTATTAGAAATAAGAATATTGCAGTCTTTTTCATTTTATTTTCTTTAATAAAATTTATTTATCTAATCCTTTTTCCTTTAACCAACTCGACATAAGATCGGCTATCTGAATATTATTTAAATCTGAAAAAGGGAAATGTGTATTGCCCTTAATTCCTATTTCTGGCAGATGAATTACAGTAACATCACCTCCGTTTTTGTTTACTGCATCTCGCCATAAACGTGCCATCTGCAGGCGTACTCTCCATCCATCTGCCCCAGGATTGTTTGAAGGACTTTCAGGAATATTATCGCCGTAATAAATAACAATAGGAATTTTGGTCAGTTGCATAAAGTCTTTCATTGGAACCGAACTTGCTTCTAGGGAACCAGCTGAACTTGTTAAAGGTAATGGCACTTGACCTTCAGGAAATAAGAATCCACTACCTGGTTCGTAAGCTACTATTGCTTTGACGTTTTTATTTTTTACAGCAGTGAGCCATCCCATACCACCAGAATGGGAATGTGTAACCAAAATTGCAGGGCCAATTTTGCTGAATAATGCTGAAACCGCCTCCGAATTAAGATTACTATCGATAGCACCAATACTTGGTGTCATAGAACGAAAATATTGATTGAGTGTAATTGAATCTCGGGCAAATTGGACACCTTCAAAATAATTGGGCCATACACCTATACGGAAAACATCAAACCATTGCTGTTCATCGGGTGTTGGATTGATGGTAGCTGCTACAGTACTTCTACCGGCATTACCTCTTCTTGGTTGATCAATCACATAAACAGGAAAGTTTCTGCGGAGAAAAATATTTTGATACCCTTCTCGTCCATCGGGCGTGGTTTCCCATGTTTTAGAAAACTGACCTATGCCGTGCCACATTACCAATGGTAACTTGTGAGCATTTGCTGGAATTTGATAAAAAACATAGGCGTGGTCTCCATGAAAAGTTTGTCCTTCAGGAGTGGGTTTAAACGGATCGAATGTGCCAGAGTTTTTTATAACTGTACCTCCCACAGCAAAACTACCCTGCTCTTCGATTAGTAACGGTTTTTGTTTCGTACTTTTTTGTGCATAAAGTGATGAATTGGCCATCAATAACAAACAAAGTACACTCCAAAATCTAATCACTTTCTTTCTCATTATAATTTATTTTAATTTATATTTTCAAGTTTGCAATTTATTATTTTTTTATTATTTGAGATTTTATTGTCCAGGTGTCATTAGCTTAGTGAACGACAATGATCCAAGTTTCCAGCCATCATTGCCTTTTATATACACTTCCGTTACAATAAACGGATTAGTAACTTCATTTCCTCCTACTACTGCCAATAGTGTAATTCTGTTTAAAAGTATCGCGGTATTACCGATAATATTTACTGACACTTCGTGAATATCTGCTCTCTTGTAATGAATCCCTCCACTTTTAATCACATTGATTTCTTGGTTTTTTCCCCAACTTCCTCCCATATGAACAAAAACCGATTTGTCATCAAACAAAGGCGTAAGTCTATCGACATTTTTATCGGCCATCCATTGCCATTTATCTTTAGAAAGTTGAATAACTTCTTGTTCAGCGACTGTGTAACTCTTAGTAACTGTAGTTGTTGTATTTTCTTGTGCAAAAGAAAATTGGAAACTTACTACTGCAATGAGACTCATAACTAATGTTTTCATATGATTAAGTTTAAAAGTTAAATTGTAATTATGCTTTTTAATTTTTATTTCTTTAATGGTGCTTCCACATCAGAAAAAGCTTGAACAAAGGCAGGTAATCGTTCACCCAAAATTTGAATAGTATCCAATTGTTTATTGAATTCCTTAAATTCATCCATGGTAAATTTTACATCTTCAGCTCCAATATTTTCCAACATGTGAGCCATCTGTGTCGTGCCCGGTATTGGAACAATCCAAGGTTTTTGCGCCAATAGCCAAGCTAATGAAATTTGTGCAGGAGTGGCCTGTTTTTGTACACCCCATTTTTTTAATAAATCTACTATTTTTAAGTTATGAGGTAGATTCTCTGGTGAGAAACGAGACTCATTCGCACGAATATCACCTTGAGCAAAGTGTGTATCGGCATCAATGGATCCAGTTAGAAACCCCACTCCGAGTGGACTCCAAGAGACAAAACCAATACCGAGTTCCTCACATAGTGGAATAATTTCTTTTTCCGGGCCACGCCATAGCATTGAATATTCATTTTGAATGGCTGCAATGGGATGAATGGCATGTGCTCGTCTTATGGTTTGAGTTCCCGGTTCGGACAATCCGTAATGCAATATTTTACCTTCTTTTATCAAATCCTGAATAGCTCCAACTACATCTTCAATGGGAACTTGCGGATCTACACGGTGTTGATACAATAAATCAATTCGGTCTGTGCGAAGACGTTTCAGCATTCCTTCCACTACTATTTTGATATGTTCAGGACGACTGTTTAATCCAGGTAATCGCTTACCTGTTTCTTGGTCGATATTCCAGCCAAACTTTGTTTCGATGACTATTTTGTCACGGAAGGGAGCTATACCTTCTCCAAGAATTCGTTCTACTTCAAAAGGACCGTAAGCCTCAGCAGTATCAAATAGTGTAACTCCTTTATCAAAGGCTGTTCTAATGATGTTGAGCATTTCTGGACGAGAGGGAATTGTAGTTTGATACGTGCGACTCATGTTCTGAACACCTAATCCAATACTGGAAACTTCAAGAGTGGCCCCAAGTTTTCGCTTGCGCAAAAGAGACGCTGGTGTTGTATCTTTATTTTCAAAAAAAGGTATTGATGAAGTAGATTGTGCTAAAGAATCAAAAGGTAGTATAGCGCTTCCAGCCAATGCTAACCCAGCGGTTTTTAAAATAGTTCGACGATTCATAGTTGGATTTATTAAATTGAATAAAGGCTTTAGTTGTTATTTAAATGTAGTTTAAATATCTAACTTTCTTTCACTCAACCATTTTACCATATTTGGATCTCTATGGTCAAAAAATAAACTTTCTTTTGTGTCTAAAGTTTTAATTATACTCATATCTCCTTCCGAAAGTTCAAAATCAAAAACATTAAAATTTTCTTTTATTCTCTCTTTGCGAACGGATTTAGGAATTACAACAATATTTCTTTGGATAAGCCAGCGAAGTATTATTTGTGCTACACTTTTATCATGCTTATTACCAATGTTTATCAATAGGTCATTGTGGAAAATGTTATTTTTTCCTTCTGCAAAAGGCCCCCATGACTGAGTTTGCACATTATTTTCATTTAGGAATTTCTGATTTTCAATCTGTTGCTGAAAAGGATGAGTCTCAACTTGGTTAACAGCAGGGGCAAAATTGCTATTTACAATTAGATCCATTATTCGATCGGGTTGGAAATTGGATACACCAATAGCCCTGATCTTCCCCTCTTGATATAGTTCTTGCATTGCCTGCCAAGATCCAAATACATCTCCATAGGGTTGATGAATGAGATATAAATCCAAGTAATTAAGCTGCAATCGATCCAAAGATCTTTGAAAAGCAGCCTTCGTTTGTTCGTATCCTGTGTCCTGAACCCAAAGTTTGGTTGTAATAAACAGTTCTTCACGAGCAATACCAGATCTTTTTATTGCCTTTCCCACAGCCGCTTCATTCTGGTAAGATGCAGCTGTATCAATTAATCGATAACCAACTTCAATAGCATCAACCACGGCTTGTTCACATTCTGCCATATCCTGCATTTGAAATACGCCAAACCCTAAAATTGGCATTTCAACACCGTTATTTAATTTTATATTATACATAGCAATTCAATAATAAAGTTTTAATCATTTTACTAATACAAATTACCGAACTAAATACATGGGCATTGGTATATGAATTACTGAATCTGCTACCAAGATTACTGATTAAACTTAAACCACTATCATAGCTATGCTTAAATGCTTAAATTTGTATAACAAAATAACAAAACATGGAACAAGTATTTGATTTTAAAACCATTAGTGAGTACAATGCTTTTAATAATCACGAGACATTACATCCTTTGGTTAGTATAATTGATTTTTCAAAAGCAAAAGAAAGAACAGGTTCTAAAATGAACTTTGAACTTTACTGTGTATTTTTAAAACAAGTAAACTGTGGTGATTTAAAATATGGTCGGAATTATTATGACTATCAGGAAGGAACCTTGGTTTTCATATCGCCTGGTCAAGTAATTGATGTAGAAAACAAAATAGATTTTTATCAACCAATGGGACATGGATTGGTTTTCCATCCTGATTTAATCCGAGGTACATCGCTTGCAAAAAGCATTCATGACTACAATTTTTTCAGCTACAATACCAGCGAAGCATTGCATTTGTCCGAACGTGAAAAGCAACTTGTATTGGATACTTTTGCAAAAATTGAGATAGAGTTAAAACAATCCATTGACAAGCATAGCAAAAAACTTATTGCTTCCAATATTGAGTTGTTTTTGAATTATTGCGAAAGATTTTACGATCGTCAATTTATTACCAGAGATAATGCCAATAAAGGAATCGTCGAAAAATTTGAAAAATTACTGAACAGCTATTTTTTCTCAGATAAACCTCAGAATATAGGGCTACCATCTGTTGCCTATTACGCTCGTGAACTTAATTTATCAGCTAATTATTTTGGTGATCTAATTAAAAAAGAAACAGGAAAGTCAGCGCAGGAATACATTCAAAATAAAATTATTGATATCGCCAAAAACAAAATATTTGACTCCACTAAAAACATAAACGAAGTAGCTTATGAATTGGGGTTTAAATATCCACAGCACTTTACTCGTTTTTTTAAACAACATGTAGGTTATACACCTAATGAATACAGGATTTTAAATTAAGTTTATTAATAAAAAACCCTGTCCTTATCAAAAATTTATGAAGTGCTTTTTCTAAAACAATTACTCAATTATTATTTAAATCTAATTTTTACTTTATATAATGAATTTCACATGGCCAATTTCTACAAATCTTACATAAAATTTGTTTTGTAAATTGTTTAGTAAATATTACAAATTTAAAGCCCTTTCTTTACGGAATGGGCTTTTTTTATATTCTTCCCATTTCACTTAACCAGTTTTAAACTACAAAAAAAATATATTTTTCAAACACAACAAAAGACATTTAATTGATTTTAAAATAACACAACTTGTTGATTTATAGTTATTTATTTTATATATCTTTACTAGAGTTAAAAAATAATACTTAAAAGTATTACTAAAATCAAAACCATAGAATTACAATTTCAATACAATCAAGAAAAAACTGGTACTAAAAAGTGATTTCATGACAAGAAAACCCCATCCTGTAACATATTATTCCTTTTTCATTTATTAGCTATTTACTTTTGAAATGCTATTAAAAATAAGATGCTTTTTTATTTAACATTCGACTCAAGTCAAATGCCAAAGTGGCTGACATACCAGAACAAAAAAATGAAAAGCTAAAAATAAAAAAAATTGAAACTGCAATAAGCGATATCAACTAGATATTTTCAAGAACAATAGATGCAGAAACCTTGGAAGGTTTTCGAACAAAAGTTACCCCCATTTGTGTTTGAAAATCAATTAACCGGTGACTTCAATTAATTATAAAAACAGGGACAGTTACGTATATCCAATTAACAAGAATTTATTTTATTTATTTTTTTAACCATAAAACTAAAAACTATGTCAACAGAACCTTTCATCGGGGAAATTAAAATTTTGGGATTCAATTTTGCACCAATAGGATACCAAACCTGCAGCGGTCAATTATTATCAATTTCTTCAAATGCAGCCTTGTTTTCTTTATTGGGAACCTATTATGGCGGAGACGGACAATCAACATTTGCTTTACCTGATTTACAAGGTCGTACGCCAATTGGACAAGGTCAAGGACAGGGCCTCCCTAATTATGTTATAGGAGAAAAAGCAGGAACAACGAATGTTTCTATTTTAACAACAAACATGCCGGAACATAATCATACTTTAAATGCTGTATCGGCTAAATTAAAGGCATCTTCTGCAAATGCGGATGAAGCATCTCCACAAAGTAATTTCCCTGCCGTTGCTGCAAGCGCTAATTATTCAGGTAATGGAGCAACCGCAGGAGTTTATACTGGTGGTGTTGAAATTTCTGGTAGTACTGATACTAACGGATCTGGCGTCCCTCTTGGTATAATGAACCCTTATCTGGTAGTCAATTATTCTATTGCCACTGAAGGAATATTCCCAAGCAGACCATAATTAAAACCATATAAAGAGGGAATTTTCAAATTGAAAATTCCCTCTTTTAATTAATAAAAAAATATGCAAACAATAGGAATTTTACTAGCCCGATCCACATATTATGAAACCATCGGGTTTGATCTATATGAAGGACTTAGATCAGGATTAAAACAATTGGGGAGAACAGATGTTAGAATAGTTACAGAAAACATCGGGTTTGGCTCAGAAAAACAACAATGCTATCGTAGTGCGGAAAAACTTTTACTTGAAGAGAATGTCTCTCTAGTAATTGCTTATATAGGGCATCGTACTGCACAATTGCTTCGCCCACTTTTTCTTGCTGCCAATAAAATGCTGATTGTTTTAGATACTGGTGCTAACCTGCCACATGAATGGCCTAGTTGTCCAAATATTTTTTACCATTCCCTACACAATGCATTAGGAGCGTGGTTTGCCGCAAAAGAAGCATTAAATCATGGTTATAAAAGCGCAGGAATGGTTACCGGTTATTATGATGGGGGCTATTTACACACTTACAGCATTTCAAAAAGTTTTGAAGCTAATGGTGGTACAATTGCCTTTAACCATGCCACTGGTTATAAAACAGAGGATTTCACAATAGAGCCTTTGAGAAATCATTTAGAACAATATCCCGACAGTGCTTTGCTAAGTATTTTTAGTGGTGATTTTGTGCAATGGTACTTTGAAGGAATCAAAAAATCATTTGGAGATGAAAATATCCCTATTTATTTACCCCCTTTTGGATTTGAAGAAACAATGCTTGCCAAAGCTGTATATCCCAATAACACTGTAAAAGGAATAGCCGCTTGGTCAAAAAAAATAGAGTCGAAAGAAAATGAAATCTTTAAAAAAGCAATAATAGCAGCAGGTAGAACACCGAATTTATTCTCATTATTAAGTTGGGAAAGCGCTACAATTGCATTAAGAGTCCTTGAATTGATTGATGAATGCGAAAATAATATAACTCAAATTGCATCAAGTCTACATTCATTTGAATTTATAAGCCCTAGAGGAAAAATTCATTTTAATTCTAAAACAAATACTTCTATTTCACCATTGTATAGAGCAAGTATAATACCAAACAATGAAGGGAAATGCGAAGTGCAATTAGAGGGTGAATTAGATGAAATTCATAAAAACTTCGAAAAATTAATTAACCAGAACTTAGACAAAGCTACATCGGCTTGGCACAATAGTTATGTCTGTATTTGATATGGAAAAACAAAAAAAAATATTGGTGTTATGTGGCGGAAAATTCGCCTTTCAAACTTTGCAATTACTCGCATATGAAAAATTCATTTGTGCGATCGGTATTGGCAAAAGTAATGACACAATTATAGAAGCTCTAGAAAGAGAATCTGAAGAAAGTAACATCGGTTTTAAATCTTTTCCGAATAAAAAAAGCATTACAGGAATGAGATCTTGGATTGACTTTATTCAACCTGATTATATATTTTGCATCTCATTTCCTTTCTTACTCCCCGAAACAGTTTTGTCTTATGGACAGGATAAATTCATCAACTTTCATCCAGGCCCTTTACCTCAATATCGCGGACCTATGCCCATTTTTGAAGTGCTCAAAAATCAGGAAACAGAAACTGCCATTTGTGTTCACTTTATGAATGCCAGGTTCGATGAAGGGAATATTATTTTTAATGACCCAATTACTATCGAAACAGGAGATACCTATGGTAATCTAACGGCTAAATTAAGTGAGCGCATGGCCCAAGTGGCCTTAAATGTGGCTAATATGATACAATTTGCTAGCATCATCCCAAGCCAGCCACAGGATGAAAAATTATCTTATTATTATGAAAAACCAGAATTATCCGATACCTATATTAATTGGAAACGAATGTCTGCCAGCGAAATCATTTCATTAATTAATGCTTGCAATCCTTGGAATACAGGTGCAGACGCATCCCTTTACGGAGAACAAATTAAAATAATCTCCGCAACTTTATTAGATCTACCCCATAACAGCCAAGCAGGTGCAATTGTGTCCGTGACAAATACTCTTAACATCGCATGCGAAGAGAATCAACAAATTGCTGTTGAAATACTTAGTACAGATAGTGGTATTATGACAGCAAAACAGTTTGCAGTATTAAAACCAATCCTAACTAATGATTTAATTAAAATATAGAAACAATCCCTAATTTAAAGCCATTTGATTATGAAAAAGAGTTTTACTTTTATTTTTACAATTCTAATGTGTTTCTTTTATATAAAAGGAAATTCCCAAACGCAATTTTGGAGTGACACATTCGAAGACACTGGAGCTCCAAGTACGGGGACAAGAACGCCATCAGTGCCAGAATTCAGTTGTAATACACCAGCAACTGTGTATTTTTTTAGAACATCACCATTAGCTTCTGCTCTTAGCTTACAAAATGGATCGTATACAGGTTATGAAGGATCAAAAGTGTGGGCTGCCGAAGATATCGATAAAGGTACTAGTTGTACAACAAATAATACCATTTCTGCAAATCAGCAGGTTACATGGACTGGTATAAATATTTCCGGAAAAACTAGCTTATCTTTTAAAGGTCTTTTTGCTGCAGATAATGTTGGTGGATGGCAAGGAATTGATTGGAACAGTCTTACTCCTCCTCAACAGGATTTTGTGGCATTCGAATACCGTATCGATGGTGGCTCATGGATAAGGGGCTTAATGTTTGCCAGTAACATTCCTGCCGGTAACGTAGCCTCAAGTAACACACTCCAACTTGACACCAATGGTGACAATGTAGGTGATGGAGCTTCTTTAACTTATGCTTTTGCTGAATTTACAGCCAATATAGTAGGAACAGGGACAACTTTGGACATTCGTATGAACTGTTTTGCTAATGCTGGCGCAACACAAGAAATTGCAATAGACAACTTCCGTTTATTTGGGTCAACCGCAGCACTACCAACAATCACCACAACTGCAGCAACGGGTGTAGGTGCTGTAAAAGCAACTTTGGGTGGAAATGTTACCGCAGATGGTGGAGCAACAGTAACAGAAAGAGGTATTGTCTGGGCAACGACTGTCAACCCAACCACTGCCAATACCAAAGTAACCAATGGCACGGGAACGGGAATTTTTAGTGCTACAATTTCCTCTTTACCTACAGGAACACTTGTTCATTTTAGGGCGTATGCAATCAATTCAGCAGGTACAAGCTATGGATCAGATTTGACTTTTACTACTAGTTTCGCTTTATCAGCAACGACTAGTCAAAGCAATCTGTTGTGTAACGGAGTTAACATTGGTACTGCTTCAGTAACTGCCTCAGGCGGGGTTGCCCCTTATAGTTATTCTTGGTCACCTTCGGGAGGAACGGGAGCTACTGCTACAGGTTTAGCAGCGGGAGCCTATACGTGTACTATAACTGATAGCGAATCAACTCAAATTACCAAAAACTTTACTATTTCACAACCATCGGTAATCAGTACCGCAGCAGGATCCCAAACGAATGTCTACTGTAGCGGAGGAACGAATGGTGCCGCTTCGGTTTCTCCTTCAGGTGGAACTCCTGGATATACCTATTCTTGGTCGCCTTCTGGTGGAACAGCTGCGGCAGCAACAGGCTTGGCGGCAGGAAGCTACACCGTAACCGTAACGGATGCAAACGGATGTACAGCAACTCGAAATTATACTATTACTCAGCCATCTGTAATCAGTACCACATCAGGATCACAAACGAATGTGTCCTGTAACGGAGGAACGAATGGTACTGCATCAGTTTCTCCTTCTGGAGGAACTCCGGGATATACCTATTCTTGGTCGCCTTCTGGAGGAAATGCTGCTACTGCTACTGGACTTGCGGCAGGAAGCTACACCGTAACCGTAATCGACGCAAACGGAT
>NZ_DASTTN010000076.1:0-3546 GCF_035760125.1 Flavobacterium sp. | reverse complement strand
TTTTAGATGGCGTTAGAAAATCTAAGTTCTTTGTCACACAATTACTTTCATATTCTATAGAGTTTACAGTGTAGTTATATTTAATCATTTCTTTCCATCCTTCAGTGTCAGAATCAATTTTTGACCGAAACCAATTGACCTCACATTCAACGACTGTAGCTTCAGTTTTTACCCATTTTTTAATCGTTACTAAATAAAAAAAAATAATTTTTGAAGCAATATAAATACTTACACAGAAAGAAATTGCAACGATAATTTGCGTAAAAATTATAACATTATTTTCTACCATTTTTTAAATTTCAATTTAATTCGTTTGATGAGCACAATGTCGCATAACGTTCTGGTACTACAGCGGGTTTGGGGTTAAATTAAGCCCATTCCTCGGATTTGCCAAATCATTCCAAATACAAAACCAACTTTCCATTAAGCCTAATGCCCAAATCCGTTGTAGTAGCTGTTATGCGACGTTACTAATGATTGAATAGGATAAAGTAAATAATAATATAAAATGTTATTGGAATTATTATAGTAAATGAATTTAATTTTGAATCTATAATCCCATTTTTCGGATTGGAAGGGTCGTAATAAATTTCTATTTTTTGCTGTTTTCTAAAATTATAGTTTTTAGCATAAATTTTAGATGGCGTTAGAAAATCTAAGTTCTTTGTCACACAATTACTTTCATATTCTATAGAGTTTACAGTGTAGTTATATTTAATCATTTCTTTCCATCCTTCAGTGTCAGAATCAGTTTTTGACCGAAACCAATTGGCCTCACATTCAACGACTGTAGCTTCAGTTTTCACCCATTTTTTAATCGTTACTAAATAAAAAATAATAATTTTTGAAACAATATAAATACTTACGCAGAAAGAAATTGCAACGATAATTTGCGTAAAAATTATAACATTATTTTCTACCATTTTTTAGATTTCAATTTAATTCGTTTGATGAGCACAATGTCGCCTAACGTTCTGGCACTACAGCGGGTTTGGGACTAAATTAAGCTCATTATTCGGATTTGCCAAATCATCCCAAATACAAAACCAACTTCCCATTAAGCCTATTGCCCAAATTCGTTGTAGTAGCTGTTGGCGGTAGTGTTTTTAGTTAGGCTTTATTTCTATCGTGTCAACAACTATTGAAGCTTTATTTTCAATATTATAGTTTTCAACTTCGTGTTTAAATAGAATTTTTCCTTTGTTTAACTTTAATTCGGTTTTATTAGGGTTGATTTCGGTTTCAATTTCTATAAATCCTAAGTGTTTTTCAAAAAAATATTGTTTAGGTTCTGTGACTTCATAAGAGCAACAATGCGATAAAAATCCTTGGAATCTATGATAAACTCTGATTGATTGATTTTCATATTCAACTTGTTTTGGATAAATTGGATATAAAAGGATGGAAGAAAAAACGGCTAACATAATTCCTCCAAACAAAAAAAACATTGCGACTACTATTCCAGAGATTGTATAAAAAGAAAAGTAAATTGATATTAGCTTAAATGGTTTTATGTTCATAAAAAAACAGTACAATACCAGATGTGTATAATATTAATTTTACCACAAATACTGCACTTGGATTTAGACCATAACCTGTTAAGAATTGAAAACCAAAATGAAGCAAAATGAAGCTTAATAAATAAAGATGGATATTTAATATTTTAGATTTCGTCATTTCTAGATTTTACATCAGTTCGATTTATGTTTTGGTTGATCGCATTACCGCCAACGTTCTGGTACTACAGCGGGTTTGGGACTAAATTAAGCCCATTCTTCGGATTTGCCACCCGAGCGATAGCGAACAGGCGAAGCAAATAATCCCAAATACAAAACCATTTTTCCATTAAGCCAATTGCCCAAATCCGTTGTAGTAGCTGTTGGCGGTTCGGTTATTTGGTTTCAATCAGAAGAGGTTTTGCTTCCATTTTATAATAGCTAAATATTTCTTTTATTTCATCTTTATTTAATATTATGCATTTAGTTTCAAATTCAGCTTCTTTTTCATCCATCATTGAACGCATTAATATTAATTTAAAAACTTCAGTTTTTTTATTCAATTCAATCTCAGTTCCATTTTTGTAAACAAACTTTTCATAAGCTTTCAGCATATTAAGCCAAACTTCAATTTCATTATCAGGATTTTGATCTCGTTTAAAATTTGTAATTGTTTCTTCCAAAGAAATTTTATAAACGTCAGCAAATGATGATTGTATCTTTTTTATTTTCTCAATTTGCTTTTCAGATAATTGTTCGTGGACAATCTTATTTTGAACGAGTTGATTCGGATTTACATTTTCAACACTTTCCTTTTCCGATTTTGCTTTACGATAATATGCCAAAACAAATATGCCCAACAAAAAAATTGAAATGTAGATTATTTGATTCATTTTGATTTTCATTAAACTTTATTTTCTGTTATTCGTTTTCTGTAGCGTGTAACTGACCGCCAACGTTCAGGTACTACAGCTGGTTTGGGACTAAATTAAGCCCTATTTTCGGATTAACCAAATTCTCACAAATACAAAACCAACTTTCCATTAAGCCAATTGCCCAAATCCGTTGTAGTAGCTGTTACCTGCAGTTAATCTCATGATAGTCGTCCTGGCGTATGAATTTTGTAAAAATAAAGTCCTTTACAATCCGACTTTTTTATGTCTTTCCGAACAATGTCATGAACACAAAGCAAAACACTTAATCTTTTTGAATTGTATATTAACCTATCTCCAATTTTCTCTAAGTCAAATCTCTTTTTAATTGGGTGGTCAGTTCCTGAAACAAATGTCGAATTATTATGGTCTAAGAAATCTGGTTTGCTAAATAGATACAATATTGAATAGTTTTTTGTTACACCATCCAAATCAGTCACTTCGGCTGGAAACCATTTCGGATTATCAATATCAGTTAAGTATTTCTCTATTATCGTTCGTAACTTGTCAGAGAAAAGTAGAAATCCACAACTATTAAACTGAAAGTCGCCTGTCTGTCCCGAATATTTTCCTGAATTGATTTTGAATTTTAATGGCTCTGTCAATTTGTGGTCTATATTTTTATTCTCAAAGAAGTCCCAACGAATATTTTTGTCTTCCGGTTCAGCATTACCAACTTTCGACTTTTCGTCTTCCGTTAAGTAGTAGTATTTATCAAATGTTTGTTCTATTTTCATTTTAATTGCAGGTAACGTTCTGGTACTACAGCGGGTTTGGGACTAAATTAAGCCCATTCTTCGGATTTGCCACCCGAGCGATAGAGAATAGACGAAGTAAATCATCCCAAATACAAAACCAACTTTCCATTAAGCCTATTGCCCAAATCCGTTGTAGTAGCTGTTATGCAACGGTTTTACTTCTTCTTAAGGTAAATTTCAATCACGCCAGCTTTACCTTTCTCACCATATTTTTCTATCGCTTTTTTATCTTTCAAAACAGTTATAGAATCTACATCATCAGGGTTTAAATCTTTAATCATTTCTTCTGTTGTCTCTTTTCCTTCAACTATATAAAGAGGTTTGATTTTTGTCTTTTCGTTATATGAATAACAATCAGAA
>NZ_DASTTN010000075.1:0-4487 GCF_035760125.1 Flavobacterium sp. | reverse complement strand
TTTCAAACGAGCCCCTTTTAAACCAACAAAAGCTTCAATTGCATTCCATTTTTGGGCTTCTTCACCTACTCTGATGATTTCAACCGATTCTAAAGCATCTCCTTGAGCAATAGCATCCACAACATCTTGTCCTTCCACTACATTACCAAAAACAGTGTGTTTGTTATCCAACCAAGGTGTAGCAACGTGTGTGATGAAAAACTGAGAACCGTTCGATCCTGGCCCTGAATTTGCCATAGACAAAACACCCGGCGCATCATGACGCAAATCTTGATGGAATTCATCATCAAATTTGTATCCCGGATCTCCTGTTCCTGTTCCCAGAGGACAACCTCCCTGAATCATAAAATCAGGAATCACTCTATGAAAATTTAAACCGTCATAGAATTTTTGTCCTTGAGGTTTTATTTTATTTTCCATGTTCCCTTCAGCAAGAGCCACAAAGTTCCCAACAGTTCCTGGTGTTAAATCGTGTGTTAATTTTACCAAAATCGCCCCTTTAGCGGTGTTGAATTTAGCGTATATTCCGTTTTCCATTGTGTATATTTTTTATTGAGGTGCAAATTTACGAATAAATTTAGAGAATCAGAAAATTTGGGGATTTGAATACAGTAAATGTGTTTTGCAGCATTTTTATCGAATTAATGATTAACTAAATCTGATTTCAAAAGCGAATACAAATTCAAGTCAATAAAAGTGTCATAAAGCAATTCACCTTGTCGAATCACACCTTCTTTTGCAAAGTTTAATTTTTCAGGAATGGTCTTGCTTTTGAAATTTTCGGTTCCGCATTTAATTTCAATTCTATTTAATTCTAAATCCAAAAAGCAAAAATCGATAATGGCCTGACATGATCTTGCAACAATTCCTTTTCCTTGAAATCCTTCGACAATCCAATATCCAATTTCTCCAATTCTATTTTGACTGTCAATTTTATAAACCCCAATTCGCCCAATTACTTTCTCATTTTCAAAAATGACAAAAGCATATTCGTTTCCTTCTTTGTTTCGTTGCATAGTTCCTTTCACAAAATTATCTGCGAATTCAACAGTTTGCATTCTGTCTACAAAAGGTAGCCAAGGTCTCAAATGAGCTCTGTTTGCATCAACCATCTCAAAAATAGGTTGTGCATGGCTTTCAGTAATTAATTCCAGTTTAAGTCTATTGTCTATGGTAATAGTCATGTATTTTTCTATTCAAAATTAAACCCTTAGTGAGCCACGAAATCCTCTAACGGCATAATAAGACGATGCCCCGTTGTGATAAATAAACACTGTATTATAGCGGAAATCAGCAAAAATGGCACCACCCAATTTTCTAATATCTGAAGGTGTTAAAACCCAACTCGATGTTTTCTTATCAAAATCCCCAAGTTGTTGCAACTCTCGATATTCTTCTTCAGTTAAAAGTTCGATGCCCATTTCGGTCGCCATATCAATAGCACTATTTTCTGGTTTGAATTCTTTTCTAGAATCCAGTGCTTCACGGTCATAACAAAGGCTTCTACGCCCTTTTGGACTTTCTGCTACACAATCATAAAAAATGTATTCGCCTGTCTTTTCATCATGGCCTACAATATCCGGTTCACCTCCAGTTCTTTCCATTTCGTGGAGTGACCATAGTTTTTCGCGATTGGTTTCCAGTTTAGCCTGCACATTGTCCCAATCAAGACCTATGTGGCGATTTCTATTTTTCTCAAAACGTTTTTTTAAAGTACTGAGTAGTTGTTCACGCTGTTCTGGTGACAAGTCTTTTTTAGTTTCCATTGTCATAATCTGTTATTTAAGTTTCGTAATCGGATAACTTCCTGGATTTACTCTTTTTCAAATATAGGAAATAATTACTATTGAAGTTTTAAATAGAAATTTTGTGAAACCAAATTGTATTGTGTACTTTATAATATTGAGCTAATCATAAAATAAATTTTGGATAATATTCAACAAATCATAAAATTAAATCAAAGACTTGACAATAGTGACTTGCATCCACTACCTTTACAGTTAGAAATAATGTAAAACTAGTATTAGAAGATACTATAAAATGCTTTTTTGAATACTATGAAACTTCATATCCAAAATAATTTCACGACTGAATTACCTGCCGATCCTAGTGAAATCAATATTCCGAGACAGGTACTACAAGCGTGTTTTTCATACGTATTTCCAAAGCAACCCTCAAATCCGTCTTTGATTCACGCTTCAATCGAGGTGGCCAATTCTTTAGGATTGTCTCAGGAAAATATTCTTTCAGAAGATTTTTTAAATACTTTTTCTGGGAATACCATTTATCCAGAAACTAAACCGTATGCTTTGAGTTATGCTGGTCATCAATTTGGAAATTGGGCTGGACAATTAGGCGATGGACGTGCCATCAATCTAATGGAAGTACTGAATGATAACAAGTTGTACACATTGCAATTAAAAGGAGCTGGCCCTACACCATATTCCCGCACAGCCGATGGTTTTGCAGTGTTGCGTTCTTCTATACGGGAGCATTTGTGTGCCGAAGCTATGCATTATCTGGGTGTCCCTACAACACGTTCGCTTTCGCTAATGCTTTCCGGTGATCAAGTAATGCGTGATATACTCTATAATGGAAATCCTGCTTATGAGAAAGGAGCCATTGTCTGTAGAGTGGCACCTTCATTTATTCGTTTTGGTAATTTTGAATTGTTTGCCTCCAGAAAAGATCACGCTACACTACAATTATTGACAGATTATACCATCAAGCATCATTTTCCGGAAATTAAGATTGAAGGAGTTAAAAAATACCTTGCCTTTTTTCAGACGGTAACTCAGACTACTCTAGAAATGATTTTGCATTGGCAACGTGTTGGCTTTGTTCATGGTGTGATGAATACCGATAATATGTCGATTCATGGCATTACGATTGACTACGGTCCTTATGGATGGTTGGAAGATTATAATCCCAATTGGACACCAAATACGACTGATAGAGAATATAAAAGATACCGATTTGGCAATCAACCCGATATTGCTTTGTGGAATTTATACCAATTAGCAAATGCCCTATATCCTTTAATTAATGATGCCAAGCCGCTTGAAACTATCTTAAATGCCTTTGGTACTGATTACCAAAAGGAATATTGGAGTATGATGCGAAATAAGCTTGGTCTCAAAATAAGTAATGATGAAGATGCTATTTTAATTGAAAGTTTGACAGAACTTCTTCAGTTAATTGAAACTGATATGACTATTTTCTTTAGAAACTTGAGTAGTGTTCAAAAAGAGGATTCAACCAAAGTTGCTTTGGATAAAATAAAAGAAGCTTTTTATAATGAAAATGATCTTAATGAATCTATTCAGGAAAAATGGCATATATGGTTAGAGCATTATAATAATCGAATCAATGAAGAGTCTCTTACTGATACTGAACGTAAAGATCAAATGAATACAGTGAATCCTAAATATGTTTTACGAAATTATATGGCACAGTTGAGTATTGATGCTGCAGATAAGGGAGATTATTCTTTACTGAATGAACTTTTTGAATTACTTAAAAAACCTTATGATGAGCAACCAGATAGTCAAAAATGGTTTGCAAAAAGACCTGATTGGGCCAGAGATAAAGTAGGTTGCTCTATGTTAAGTTGCAGTTCATAAAGGTCTTTTTTAAGCTAATGTTATCAAAAAAAAGAATTATACTTAATTAGTAAAAAAAGCTGTTTTGTTGCTATTTTCTTAGTTTTTTAGGAGTTAATTTTAAAAGTATTTATTTTTAATTTATATGTGTTGATGTGGGAATAATGAATTAAGTAATCGAATGTTTTTTGTATTTTAACAATTGGTTAAGTGATTGATAAAGTGTTTTTTACGTGGTGTTTATAAGTAATTTTGACTTGTAATCTTAAAACAAAAAACCATGAAAAAATTATTTTTATCCGTTATTGTTTCTTTATTTGCAAGTGTAACATTTGCTTCTACGATTAATGAAGACCCTACTGTCGTTTTATCAAAAACTACAAAAGAATTATCTCAATTACTGAATACTTCATATTCTGAAAATGTTTTAGAAAAAGAAGAATTAGTTAAAGTCTCTTTTACAGTCAATGAATTACATCAATTAGTAGTATTACAAGTGAATTCAAATAATTCAGAGATTCAATCTCATGTTAAGGAAGCGCTTAATTACAAAAAACTATCATCTAATGAATTAATTATTGGAAAAGATTATGTTTTTGAAGTGAGATTCAAAAACTAACATAATGCAATTAACATAATGTAATAAAGTAATAGCTTTGTTAAAAATGTACATTTAACGATTAAGAATGTATTTGATATTTATCAGATATCAATCAAAGGAAGCCAAAAGAGTTTCCTTTGTTATTTATAGTGGTTATTAACCATAAAAAAAACCTGAACTCTATTCAGGTTTTTTTTTGTCATTTTTTTTGTTCAATCGAATTCAATAAACAGAAAAGCTTACGATTTTTTGTTTTTTCCAAAATTGAATTTTACTTTTTCGAC
>NZ_DASTTN010000074.1:0-6444 GCF_035760125.1 Flavobacterium sp. | reverse complement strand
CATATTGTTCGTTTCTGGCTTTTGGTAGAATTCCATAGATATCTTTTTCGTCTAAAGCAGGTTTTTCTGCTTTGATACGATTGAATCCTGCTTTGTCAAAATCACCAATTTTATCGACAATATTTTTAATTTTGTCCAATGCGTCTTTGTCGTCTTTTGCTTTGTAATCTGTTACTCCCGAAATTTCACAATGTGTTGTCGCTCCACCCAAGGTTTCATTATCGATGCTTTCGCCAATGGCAGCTTTTACCAAATAACTTCCCGCCAAGAAAATACTTCCCGTTTTGTCCACAATTAAGGCTTCATCACTCATAATCGGGAGATAAGCACCTCCCGCAACACAGCTTCCCATTACGGCGGCTATTTGGGTAATTCCCATACTACTCATTATGGCGTTGTTTCTAAAGATGCGTCCAAAATGTTCCTTGTCTGGGAAAATTTCGTCTTGTAAAGGCAAATAAACACCAGCACTATCAACCAAATAGATGATAGGCAGACGATTTTCCATTGCGATTTCCTGAGCTCTTAGGTTTTTCTTTGCTGTAATAGGAAACCAGGCACCTGCCTTTACGGTAGCATCATTGGCTACAACGATGCATTGTTTTCCTTTTATGTATCCTATTTTTACTATTACACCTCCCGAGGGGCACCCTCCATGTTCTGCATACATTTTTTTACCAGCAAAAGCGCCAATCTCGAGAGATTTTGCATTCTCGTCCAACAGGTAATCAATACGTTCGCGAGCGGTCATTTTACCTTCGGCGTGAAGTTTTTCGATTCGTTTTTCGCCACCTCCAAGTTTGACTTTGGCAAATTTTTGTCTGAGTTCAGACAGTAAAAGTTTATTGTGATCTTCGTTTTTATTGAAGTTTAAATCCATAGGTGTAAAATGTATTTTTTGTAACGAGGGCTAATTTACGAAAACGATTGAAATTTTTCTATTTATATGAAAATTTTTAAATTTTTAGCAATTTAATGTTCTTTAAAATCATATTAAAATAAAAACCTCGCTATTTTTCCAGATAACGAGGTTTAGTAATCAACTTCAATTCTAAAGGAGAATATTTAATTGTACATTTTTGTATAATATTCATCGACCATTCGGGCAGAATCAAAGAAAGGTACAATTTGTTTCATGCTAGTTTCTACTAAATCCCACCATTCATCTGGAGAATCGTAATATAACGGGAGTATTTCTTCTTCTAGCATTCTATATAAATTGTCTAAATCCATTTGATCTTGTTGATACGTTGGTATGGTATGATCTACAATTGGCAACACAAAAGAATTTTTGGTTTCATTTAAATCTTTGAATTCACGAACCCATCCATCATTAGTCGAAAAATTTATGGCTCCGTTCATAGCTGCGGTTACTCCTGAAGTTCCTGAAGCTTCCCGGGTTACTCTCGGATTGTTCAACCAAATATCAGCTCCTTTTTTTAACTGGCGTGATAATTTTAATTCATGACCTATAAGCACCGCCATATTTTTGAATTCCTTGCTGATGTGTGAAAGATTGTCAAAATTATGAATTGCTCCATAGTCAGTAGGGTAGGGCTTACCGGCAAAGATGATTTGAATTGGTCTTTTGGTATCGCTCATTACCCTTTTGAATTTTTCAAAATCGCGAGTAATCAGATCAGGTCTTTTATAATCAGCAAACCGTCTTGCCCATACGATTGTAAGTATTTCGGGGTCAAATATTTTTCCTGTTTGGTCAGCGACAACTTCAAATAGTTTGGTTTTAAGTCTTTGTTTTCGGTTTATTAATTCTTCTCTGTCTTTACTGGCATGAGCATCATCTAGCCACGGATCTACCCAATACTTTTTGTTTTGGGCGTTGGTAATATGTGTTATTGGACAAATTCCGGTGAAATCTTTCCACATATCCCTAGAAACTTCACCATGTAATTTGGAGACTCCATTTGCTTTGTGGCTCAATCGTAATGCAACAAGTGAATGGTTGAAAGTATTATCATGGATACCAGTTATTTCTCTAACGGTTTCTAATGGTATACCGTCAAAAAAACTTAAATTTTCGAGCAAATAAATATCATGTTTTTCATTTCCTGCTTCTTCTGGAGTGTGGGTTGTAAAAACCATTTTTTCTCTGATTTTTTCAACGCTTTTGTATTTATTGTACAAATGAAAAACAGAAGAAACGGCGTGTGCTTCATTTAAATGATAAATATCCGGTTCATAGTCCAAGGCATCCAATAATTTGGCACCACCCAATCCTAAAACCATTGTTTGGGCTATTTTGGCACTTGGATCAGAATCGTATAGTCTAAATGTGGTTGATTTGGCTAAATAATCATTTTCGGGCAAATCTGTGGAAAGAAAAAACATAGGTACCGTCCCAAAGATTTCCGGTTTCAGGAAATAAGCTCTAATCCAAACATCATGATTGTTTATTTTTATGGTGAATCGTATGTTCGTGTCTTCAAGGAAGCTGTAGTTTTTCTCTCTGAAAAGTGATCCCATGGAAAGGTCTTCTTTTAGGTATTGATCATAATACCCTTTTTTCCATAAAATTCCGATTCCAATTAAGTTTTGTTTTAAATCATAGGCACTTCGCATGTGTGATCCTGCCAAAAAACCTAATCCTCCAGAATAGATTTTGAGGCATTGGTCGATGGCAAATTCCATGGAGAAATAAACGGCCGATTTTTTGTATTTTTTATCAAATGTGTATGGATGTCTGTATTTTTCGGGTAAACTCTTACTCATATTGTGCAGGTATTTAAAGTTTGATACCTAACAAATTTAAATAATTTGTTTGTGAAATTGTGTTTTTGGATGTTATATATTGTGCTTGTATTGTGTTATTTATCAGTTTCTTGAGCGATATCGTTTTAGAAATGGTTATTGTAAAATTTGAAAGTGATTTTAAATCTAAAGAACTTATTTATATCTTGAATTTTTAAATAATCCTTAATTGCTTTTTGTGAATTAATATGTTTTAAACTAAAACGTGAATTATATAAGCTTTGAAACTAAATGTATAACATAAAGGCTTTATTAGGAATCTAACTTTGGATAAAATTCAAAGCTGTGTTAACAAGATTCTCATTCATTTTATTTTTCCTTTCTGTTTTTTCATCAAATGCTCAAGTTCAAGCATTGTTTAATGATAAAGTTGAACTCAAAACCATGGTTGCCCGCTGGGAATTAGACTCCACCGCGGCAAGAGGAACTTTTTTGGTTACTCCCTACAAAGCAATTTATGTTTTGCCTTTTGTGTGGACGAGTAATCCAAATGAGCAACCACATTCTGGAAATCCTTCGCCAGAATATGTCCCGCCAGCGAAGGTTGACTATGATGTTGTCGAAATGAAATTTCAGTTGAGTTTTAAAACTAAAATTTTGCAAGGCTTTTTATGGGGACATGCCGATTTGTGGGTGGCTTATACCCAAATATCGCATTGGCAAATCTATAATACAGAATTATCACGCCCATTCAGGGAAATTAATTATGAACCCGAAATCATTCTTAATTTTCCAGTTAAGTTTAAAGTTTTAGGATTTAAAACTAGAATGGTTGGTGTTTCATTTGATCATGAGTCGAATGGAAAAAGTTATCCCAATACCAGAAGTTGGAATAGGGTCATTTTGATGACGGGTTTCGAACGTAAAAATTGGAATATCTACATCAGACCTTGGTATGTGATTCCAGAATCAAAAAGTGATAATCCTGACATTTCAAGTTATATAGGCAATGCCGATGTGAATATTATTTATACAAAAAATAAAAGTGTTCTTACTTTTATAGGAAGTCATAATTTTAATTTTGACGGAAATATGAGAGGGAGTTCTACTTTTTCTTGGGCTTATCCCATAAAAGGAAATCTTAGAGGCTACTTGCAGGTTTCTCATGGTTATGGGAATTCACTGATTGATTATAATCACAATCAAACTACTGTAGGAGTTGGGGTTTCATTGATTGAATGGCAGTAGAAAGTGATTTTTAGGTTAAGAAAGTATGTCATAAACGACACAACAGGATTGGTTTTATTATAAGTTAAAAACGAAAATGCCTTTCAAAAAATATTTGAAAGGCATTTTTGTATGCATTATTTATTGAAAACTACAGATTATTCCTCTTCGCGTTGTCCCATCATCATCAGGTAGGCTTTTAGGAATCCATCGATGTTTCCGTTCATTACGCTGTCAACATCGCTGGTTTCTTGTCCGGTTCTTACGTCTTTTACCAGTTTATAAGGCTGCATCACGTAATTGCGTATTTGCGATCCCCATTCGATTTTCATTTTTCCTGCTTCAATATCGCTGCGTTGCTCTTGTTGCTTTTTAAGTTCAATTTCATACAGTTGCGAACGCAACATTTGCATGGCTCGGGTTCTGTTGTCGTGTTGAGAACGGGTTTCCGAGCACTGAATTTGAATTCCGGTTGGCTTGTGTGTCAATTGTACTTTGGTTTCAACTTTGTTTACGTTTTGACCTCCAGCACCACTGGAACGGGCGGTTACGATTTCGATATCAGCGGGGTTGATTTCAATCTCAATAGTATCATCAACAAGCGGATATACATAAACGGAAGCAAATGATGTATGTCTTTTGGCATTACTGTCAAAAGGGGAAATGCGTACCAAACGATGAACACCATTTTCGCCTTTTAGATATCCAAAAGAATAATCGCCTTCAATCTCGAGTGTCACTGTTTTTATTCCTGCTGCATCGCCTTTTTGAAAATTCAGTTCCCGAATTTTATAACCTTCTTTTTCGGCCCACATCATGTACATACGCATAAGCATTTCAGCCCAATCGCAACTTTCGGTACCACCGGCTCCGGCTGTAATTTGAAGTACGGCACTCAAAGAATCACCTTCTTCTGAAAGCATATTTTTGAATTCGATAGCTTCAATATGAGCTTGAGTTGAATTGTACTGATCGTCTAATTCTTCGGGAGTTAGCTCTCCTTCTTTGTAGAAATCATAGGCAAGCTGCAACTCGTCTGTCATTTCGACAGCCTTGTTGTAATCTTCTATCCATTTCTTTTTTCCTCGAAGGTTTTTTACAATAATTTCAGCTTCTTTGGCGTTGTTCCAAAAGTCTGGTGCAAAGGTTTTTTCTTCCTCGTTGGCAATTTCGATAAGCTTGGCATCAACGTCAAAGATACCTCCTCAACGCACCAAGGCGTTCCACAATACCTTTTATTTGTTCGGTAGTTGTCATAAATTATAGTAGTTTTGTGTCGAAAATTATTGGGTTAGCAGTATTAGCCCTGATAGCAGTGGAAATCCTTTTCTATTTTTTCTTTAAAAATAGAAAAGATTGCAACGAATAGCAGGATTAGCTCCTAATAATTTTACTAGTTTTGAATGCAAAAATAGGATATAGTTTTTAGATTATGGAAATAAATTTGATTAGCGATACGATTACCAAACCATCGGTGGAAATGTTGCAATACATGTTTAACGCTCAAGTGGGGGATGATGTGTACAAGCAAGATCCAACTGTTATTGCACTTGAAGCGAGATTGGCTGGGATGTTTGGTATGGAAGCGGGGCTTTTTTTTCCGTCTGGGACTATGGCAAATCAAACAGCTATTAAGTTGCATACCCAACCTGGGGAGCAATTAATTGCTGATAAATATGCCCATGTGTATCATTATGAAGGAGGTGGTGTTTCGTTCAACAGTGGAGTTTCTTGTTGTTTGCTGGATGGCGATAGAGGGATGATTACAGCTGAACAAGTAGCTGGAGCGATAAATGATCCTGAATTTTACCATAGCCCGCTAACGAGTTTGGTGTGTGTGGAAAACACGACGAATAAAGGGGGAGGAGCTTGTTATGAATTGGAAGAATTAAAGAAAATAAAAGCGGTTTGTGATGCCAATAATTTAAAATTCCATTTGGATGGTGCCCGAATCTGGAATGCCGTGGTTGCCAAGAAGCAGCATCCTAGAGAATTTGGGGCGTTGTTTGATACGATTTCGGTTTGTTTGTCCAAAGGATTGGGAGCACCAATTGGTTCGGTGCTTTTGGCGGATAAAGCTACTATTCATAGCGCTTTGCGCATTCGAAAAATATTGGGTGGCGGTATGCGTCAAGTTGGATATTTGGCGGCTGCAGGGAATTTTGCTTTAGATCATAATATTGCCAAGTTGGTTGATGACCACAGAAGAGCCAGAGAAATTGCAGAAGTTTTGTCACGCCAACTGTGGATAGGTAAAATTGAGCCAGTAGAAACTAATATTCTGATTTTTGCGCTTCGCGAAGGCTTAAATGAAAAAGTTTTTATCGAGAAATTAAAAGAGAAAAACATTCTAATTAGTGCGTTGGGGCATGGAAAACTCCGAATTGTTACGCATCTTGATTACAAAGAAGTGATGCATACTTATGTTTTGGAAACCTTGCAGAAGATTGTTCTTTAAATCGTTTTCATAAAATACGAATATTCATTTTCATCATATATGACAAAGCC
>NZ_DASTTN010000073.1:0-5622 GCF_035760125.1 Flavobacterium sp. | reverse complement strand
CCTATAAATCAATTGATTACCAAGAAAACCATTGAGAAGAATAATTATTCTTGTGTTGTAGTGGATGATGGTTTTAAAGCTTTGGAAATTTTAGAAAATCAAGAATTTGATGTTATTTTAATGGATATTAATATGCCTTTGATGAATGGATTTGAAACGTCAAGAAGAATAAGACAGAAAGGTATCGAAACTCCTATAATTGCATTGACGGCCTTTGACAAAAACGAAATTACGGATGAAGCAATAATGGCAGGAATAAACGATATTATTGTAAAACCTTTTGAAGTAGTTCAGTTATTTAAAATTATTAATTGTCTCATTTTAAAAACAAAAAGCGTTGTTTGATACCAACGCCTTTTGATTTTTTTTGCTGTTTATTTGATAGCGATAGTTTTTAATTCTTTTTTTCTAGGGCTATTTTTTTTAGCGATACTTACGCCAAGAATACCATCTTTGTATACGGCTTCTATTTTGTTTTCATCTGCATAATCTGGAAGATTAAATGATCTGTAAAAAGATTGGTAGTTGAATTCTTTTCGAACATATTCGTCTTTTTTACTGGATTCTTTTTTTTCTTCTTTTTCAGCGGAGATGATTAGCATGTTATTGTCGACTTCAATTTTAAAGTCTTCTTTTTTTAAACCAGGGGCAGCTAGTTCAATTTCAAGTTTTGTATCAGTTTCTTTTAAGTTTACTGATGGTAAATTAACTCCTATTGCAGGGATACTTCTTTCAGCCCAATCCGAAATATCTCTAGTAAAAAAATCTTCAAATAGAGGGTTAACTAACTTGCTCACAACTGAGGGAAACATTCCGTCCCCTCTTTTGATTAATGTTTCCATAATTTGATTTTTTGAAATTTTTATTGCATTTTTTGGTCGATAATTCTATGTCAAATATAATAAAAATTGGAGCTTATTGTTCTGATATTTATCATGTTAACTAAAAAAAAATACATTTTAACGTAACGTTAAAATGTATTTTTTTACAATCGCAGAGTCTAATAAAAAATGCTTAGTACCAGCGTTTTTTATTTTGTTTTGATGTCGTTGATTTTCTTGATTTATGTGCACCGCCACTTCTGTTCGAGTTTTTCTGAGCAGTTGGTGCTTCAGTAGGACTTCCAGAGTGCCATGGATATGGGTGATCATTTATGGTCTGGACATCTACCTTGATTAACTTTTGAATGTCTTTCCAATAATCCTTTTCATCTTTGCTACAAAATGAGATTGCAATACCTCCGTTTCCGGCACGGCCCGTTCTTCCAATACGGTGTACATATGTTTCTGGAATATTAGGTAAATCAAAATTGATTACAAAAGGCAATTGGTCGATGTCAATTCCACGTGCTGCAATGTCAGTAGCTACAAGGACTCCAACTTCTTTGTTTTTGAAAGCGTCAAGAACGCGTTGTCTCGCATTTTGGGATTTATCCCCGTGTATGGCTTCGGCAGGAATATCTTTTTTTCTTAATGCTTTTACCACGTTGTCAGCCCCATGTTTTGTTCTTGAAAAAACAAGAACATTTGATAAATTTTCATTTTTTATCAAATGGTACAATAAGTTTCTTTTTTCTGTTTTTTCAACAAAATAAACACGTTGTTCTACATTTTCTGCTGTTGATGAAACAGGGGAGACTGTAACTGTTTCTGGGTCTGTAAGAAACATTTCAGCCAGTTCACGAATGGCCATTGGCATCGTTGCAGAAAAGAAAAGTGTTTGTCTATTTTTTGGCGTAAGCTTTACAATTTTTTTGACATCATTGACAAAACCCATATCAAGCATTTGATCGGCTTCATCGAGTACAAGGGTGTGTAAATGATTCAAATCAATAAATCCTTGCTTGTGCAGGTCTAATAATCGTCCTGGTGTAGCAATCACGATATCAACCCCATTTTTTAAAGCATCAACCTGTGGATTTTGAGAAACACCTCCAAAAAGTGTTATTTGTGTCAAGTTGGTGTATTTACCGTAGGTGTCAAAACTTTGTCCAATTTGAACAGCTAATTCCCTAGTAGGTGTAACTACAAGTGCGCGAATTACTTTTGCTTTTTTTGATGAACCTACTATTCGGTGTAATTGATGTATAATTGGTATTGCAAAAGCGGCAGTTTTTCCTGTTCCTGTTTGTGCACAACCAACCAAATCTTTTCCAGCTAATACAACTGGAATGGATTGTTCTTGAATGGGAGTTGCTTGTGTATAGCCTTCTTCAAATACGGCTCTTTGTATACTTTTTGAAAGTGATAAATCTTCGAATAACATAATTTTTGTATTAAATATCTTGTAATAAGTACATAGATAAGGCTGCAAAGATAGTGTTATTATTTTTGATGCTTATTATTTTTGAATTTCAGTAATATTTATAGTACAACAGAATTTTGAGCTTTCATAAAATCAGTGACTAAATAGCCAATAAGTTTCCCAATTAAATGATTGTTTTTATCTTCGCCTAAGTCAGGGGCTCCTTCACAAATATGCAAATAAGTTGCATTTTTATTTTTTCCAAAAAAAGAAACAAATTGTCGCAGTTCTTCAATTGAAAAACCACTTAAAGTCATCGCGCTGCTTGCAATATTCGGGATAGCATCCAAATCAATTTCGATTCCAAATGGATCATTTTTAATAAAATCAAGAGCGGTAACCATTTCTTGACCAAAGTTTTTTTCTTTTCTGATATTAACACTGTCGTAAGTGTTGTATCGAACTCTATCTTCAATCTTTTTTATAATGTCCAAAACACTTTTGGAAGTATAATTTTCATGAAGACCAAATATGAAATATTTTTTTAAAAAACCTTCTTCAAAGGCATATGAAAAACCGTTTCCGCTGTGACGTCCTTCTAAAATTCTAAAATCGGAGTGTGCGTCAAAGTTTACGGCATTTATAGCTTTTCCTTTGGCAAGTGCAGCTCCTTTGATATTTCCGTATGCATTGTTGTGCCCGCCACCAATAACAATTGGGATCTTGCCACACTGTATGATTTTACAGATTATATGAGAAACCTCTTTGTCAATTTTTTCAACTAAATGACTTAATTTAGATCGATCGTCTATATCATTGAAATCGAGATGTTCTACTTCTTTCATTTCTTGTTTTACATTCAGATGGCCTAGGACAATAATTTGATTACCTTTTGAAAAACGATTGTGCTGTATATTGGCTATACTTTTAATGGCGCTTTCCCATGCTGATGCCGCTCCAGGTCTTCCATAATTAGCTCTCACTCCAATGTCTTCAGGAATTCCAAATAGGACAAATTTTGCTTCGCTTGATTTTATAAACTCAAAGGGGTCAGCGTCCTTTGGTATTGTAAGTATTTTTTCACCAAATTTAATTTCTCCACTTCGGTGATTAGTGATTTTGGCTAGGTCGTTAATACTGAGTGTAATAAGTTTTTCCATAAAAAATATATTTCCCAAAAATAATATAATTGTATTAAGTTGCGTTATATATATTATTAAATTTGTAAAAAACAATTATATTTTAACATGGAAAATCAAAAAAACAATTCAAGTCTAAAAGCTGTTATAGCAGTTTTAGCTATTTTATTAGTAGGGAGCTTAGTTTATATTTTTAAAATGTCTTCTGAAGTTGAATCTGTTCATACCGAAGTTGTAAAAGTTGGGTCTGAAAAAGAATCGGTTATGAAAGATTTACAAGATCTAAAAGCGACTTATGATGCTGCTATTGCAGAAAATACCTCAATGTCTGAGGAGTTAATTCAAGAAAGGGATAAAGTCGTTAATTTGATGGATGAACTTAAAAAATCTAATGGTGATTTATCAAAATACAAAAGCCAAGTTCGTACTATGCAAGCTCACATGAGTGAATTGATGAAAGAAAATGAAGGTTTGAAAAAACAAAACGTGACTTTGACTAACCAACGTGATAGTACAGTTGTAGTTTTGGGTCAAGCACAAAAATTTAATGAAGTTTTAGTTGGGCAAAATGAAGAATTAGCAAAAACAGTTGATAAAGGATCTAAATTATCAGTTTTGAACCTTCAAACTGCAGCTTATAAATTAAAAAGTTCAGGTAAAGAAATTGCAACTGATAAAGCAAGTAGAGCAGATGTACTTAAAATTAGCTTTACTATCGCTGAAAATTCTATAGCAAAATCAGGTGATAAAGATTATTACGTACAAGTTATTGATAGTAAAAATAATGTTTTAGGAGATGCTAAAACGATTACTTTTGGAGATAAAGTATTGTCATACAGCTTTGTTTCTAGTGTGAAATATGAAAACAAAACTGTTCAAGTATCTCAGGATTTAGCTGGAAAAGATTTTGCTAAAGGACTGTATTCTGTAAATGTTTTCGATAAGGATCAATTGGTTTCTTCAACTAATTTCTCTTTAAGATAATAATAAGGATTTCTTTCAAAAAAAGGAACGATATTCAATCTGAATATCGTTCCTTTTTTTTGAAATATATTTTGAAAAGCTAAAAATTATTATTCAATAATTTTACCATCAAGTATTACTTTATCGATTAGATTACTGCCAAAAGCGTATGGTAATTGATAATAGGAAGGTATTGTTTTTGTGATGATTAAATTGGCTTTTTTGCCTTTAGTAATACTTCCGTGTGTTTTAGAAATTCCCATAGCATAGGCACCATTTAGAGTTGCAGCATTTATGGCTTCTTCGGGAGTCATTTTCATTTTGATACAAGCTGTGGCAACTACAAAATTCATATTTCCTGATGGGGTGGAGCCTGGGTTATAATCGGTTGCAAGAGCCAAAGGAAGTCCTGCAGCAATCATTTCGCGTGCAGGCGTGTAGGGAATGCTTAAAAAATAAGAACAAGAGGGTAAAGCTACCGGCATTGTTTCGGTGTTTTTTAAGGTTTCTATGTCATCTGGTTTCATTATTTCAAGATGATCTACCGAAAGGGCATTGTATTTTACACCCGATTGTATTCCTCCAATAGAATTGAACTGATTGACATGGATTTTTGGTTTTAAGCCAAATTGAATTCCAGCTTCCATAATTTGTTCGGTCTCTTCCACAGAAAAATAACCTGTTTCACAAAAGACATCAATAAAATCGGCCAATTTGTTTTTGGCAATTTCTGGAAGCATTTCGTGAATGATTGAATCAATATAACCTTTTTTATTATCTTTAAATGCAGTAGGGAAGGCGTGAGCACCAAGAAAAGTTGCTTTTATCGCTATTGGGTAGTTTTGGGATAATTGCTTGATTACGCGAAGCATTTTGAGTTCTCCTTCAACTGTCAGTCCATATCCCGATTTTATTTCAACAGCTCCAGTTCCCAATTGTATTACTTCTTCAAGACGCTCTTTCGATTGATTGTAAATGTCTTCTTCAGATGTTTCGTTAAGTTTTTTTGCCGAATTTAAGATTCCACCGCCACGATTGGCAATTTCCTCATACGTCATCCCATTTATGCGGTCAACAAACTCTTGTTCGCGATTACCTGCATACACTATGTGAGTATGACTGTCACACCAAGAAGGAAGAATCATTTTCCCAGTAGCATCAATAGTGTTGTCTACGGTAATTTTAGGTAAATTATCCATAGATCCAAAATCAGCAATCAAATCGTCTTTGATAAGTAAAAAAGCATTCTTAATTGTTGGCAAAATAGCCATCTCAG
>NZ_DASTTN010000072.1:0-6757 GCF_035760125.1 Flavobacterium sp. | reverse complement strand
CTTCCAACCAAAATGGTAGCAGAATCAGGTCTTTGATCCAATAAAGATTTGATATTTGACTTGGCTCGTTGAACTGCAAGACCTTGAAAGATTTCTCCAATAGTATAAAACAACATTACTGCCACACCTTCTGGAAATTGTCCAATAGCAAATGCTCCAAGAGTTGCGATAGACATCAATAAAAACTCAGAAAACAAACTTCCATTTCTAAAACTTTCAAAAGCTTCTTTTAGAACAGGAAAACCAACTGGAATATATGCTAAAATATACCAACCAATTCGAATCCAATCTATAAACCAACTTTGAGGAAAATAATTATCAAAAACAATCCCTATCAATAATAAGCAAAAGGAAATTACCGCTGGAAAAAACATTTCAAAATGGCTTCCAGCTCCGTGTGAATGATGGTGATCGTGACCGTCATCGTTGGAATGTGTGTGTTCACTGTGACTTGAACAACAACCATCAGGTTTATTCATTTTACTATTTTTAGTATTTTTAAAAGTGGTGTCCATTTTATTAATTTATATCAAAATTAAGCATATATCCAATATTAACTACTGCAAATCAAGCCATTTTACTCTTCTCCACTTCCTTTTGTTAATTCAGATAATAAATAATAAGCTCCTTGGATTACCACTTTAGTATCACTAGGAACTTTATCAATTACTTTAACTTCTGTAAAGCCCAAATCTGTAGTACCAATGCTCACTTTTATTTCTTTAAACCTATTTTTTCCTACTGAAATAAAAATAAAATGATCATTACCATTGTTGACAATTGCTTCCGTTGGCAGTGCAATTGTTTTATTGTTATCAATTTTAACTCTCGCTTCTACATACATGCCTGGCAAAAGAGTCTCGGTAGTTTCGTTTATTTTGGCATGAACTAATACCGCTTGTTCGTTGGGTTCAAATGCTTTGTTAATAGCATAGATTTTGGCTGGGTGTGTATGCGAAACATCATTTGCATCACTAAATGCAATTGATTGCCCAATCTTTATTTTGTGAATGTCTTTTTCAAATACTTTCAAATCCAAATGCAAAAATCGATTATCAATGATTTCAAACAGTACCGCATTTGCATCAGCATATTTTCCCATACTCAAATTAATATGCTGGATATAACCACTTATTGGTGCTGAAATTGCAATACTTGAAGCAATATTTTTTGATGATAACTTATTCCCGTTGATACCTAATTGAGTCAATTTAGATCCTAATGTTTCTTTTTTGGCCTGTGCAATTTGCAATTCTCGCTGTGCTTGCTGATAGGTTTTACCTGCATTAATATTATCGTCTCTCAACTCTTTTTGACGCTGAAATTCTTTTTCCAAATAATTAAGATTGGCGTTATTCTCTAAATAATCCTGTTGCAATTGTATCACCTCAGTATTAACAATAGTTGCCAATGTTTTTCCGGCATTTACAAATTCGCCTTCTTGAACCAAAATGTTTTTTACAACACCTCCAGTTAAGATACTTACCTGTGCTTGATACTGTGGTGGTAACGATAGTTTTCCGTTAATTTTCAATGTTGTAGTTAGGTTTTTGTATTCAAAATTCCCCAACTGTAAATCAATGGCTTTTATTTGTTCGTCGGTAAAAGCCACAATTGATTTTTCTACTACAGTCCCTTTAGAATCATTTGTAGCAGCCTCTTCACTAGCATTATTTTTGCATGAGACTAAACCTAGAAATAAAAAGAATATCATTAATATATTATTTTTCATCGATGTATTTTATTTGTTTAATAAAAATTGAATGTTGATTATTGTTTGATTGTAATTGTTCATTGCAGTCAAATAATCGTTTTTGATTTTGTTGGCATCTTTTAAGTTTTGGGTATATTCGATATAACCAATATCTCCTGATTTGTAAAGCTTTTGCGCCGAATTGACAATCGTTTCAGCCATTGGAATTCCCTCAGTTTTATAATAATTGAGTTGCTCTAAATATTGTTTTTGAAGCTGGTATTGTTGTAAATAAACAGTAACCAATTCCTGTTGTGATTTCTCCAATTCTTTTTTTGCAATTTCGGTTTCTAATTTTGCAACTTGCGTTTTTGCTTCAATTCCGTTTCTGAATAATGGAATATTAATTCCTACGCTTCCATAATAAAAAGGAGTTTCTTTATCCAAACTTTGCGCATTAACTCCCAAATTGAATGATGGATTCGACTTAGCCTTTTCGGATTTTATAGCTAATTCTTTTGCTATAATTTGCTGTTGCAAAAGCTGTAAAGCAGGATGATTTTTAACCAATATACTATCACTTAAATTAATTTCTGGTAATGCCTCATATTTTATCGGAGCTTGATAATCTGTATTATTTCTTGTCCATTTTTGCAATTCTGCCAAATAAAAAGACACTTGGGTATTAACATCTGCCAACTGCATTTTTAAATCTTTATGTTGTAAAACGGCATTAATTTTTTCAAGTTTATTGCTTTCGCCTACTTTAAATTTCTTCTCTGCATACTTTTCATAATCTGCAAAAATAGTATCTCTTTCAAGTAACAACTTATACTGCTGTACGTTGTAAATCCATAAGAAATAAGCACTCGAAACGTTTTTAATCAATTCGCTTTTGGTAACCGCTTCAAATGATTTTGCAACTGATACATTTTGATTCAAAAGATTCCTATCGGCTTTATTCGATAATTTAAAACCTTGCGCCACACCCACATTATAATCAAACAATTTGCTGTTCATTTGTCCCAAATTACTATTGATATTAAATGGATCTAGAACCGTAGCCGTTTTTATTAATGCTTGTTGTTGCTCCGTTTGTAAAGTAGCCTGTTGCATAGTAGGATAGTTTTTTAAAGCAGATTGCAACGCATCGTTCAATTGCAAAGGACTATTTTGTGCACTTGCATTAAATGAATAACAACTAAAAACAAATACAGCAATTGATGTTATTTTAGGGCTTATCTTTATTTTCCTTGGTGTCATAACTAAATAATATAAAACGGGTAAAACAAATAAGGTTAGCAATGTTGAAGTCAATAAACCACCAATCACAACTGTTGCCAGGGGCTTCTGAACTTCAGAACCTGCACTTGTACTTAAAGCCATTGGCAGAAAACCTAATGAAGCTACTGTAGCTGTCGCCAAAATCGGCCTCAACCGAGCACTGCTTCCTTTGTAAATGCGTTGCAATAAATTATCTTCTCCTTCCTCTTTTAATTGATTATAATAACTGATTAACACAATTCCATTAAGAACGGCAACACCAAAAAGTGCAATAAAACCAACTCCAGCCGAAATACTAAAATTCATTCCACGGCTCCATAAAGCTAAAATTCCGCCTATAGAAGCCAAAGGAATAGCAGAGAAAATTATCGTTGCTTCCTTGAGAGAGCGGAACGATAAAAAGAGTAAAAAGAAAATGAGTAAAAGCGCAACGGGAACTGCCAATAGTAATCTTCCTTTAGCTTCCTGAAGATTTTGAAATTGCCCACCATATTTAATAAAATAACCTTCTGGCAATTTTAGCTTGGCATCTAGTTTTTTTTGGATTTCCAAAACTACACTTTCTACATCTCTACCCCGGACATTGGCCTCAATGACAATTCTTCGTTGTGCTTCATCACGGCTTATTTGTGATGGAGCTGTTTTAAAAGCGATTTCAGCCAATTCGTTCAACGGAATTTGGTTTCCCCTTGGCGTTGGAATCAATAATGATTTCAATGCATCAATGTCGGTATCTCCATTTTTGGGAATACGGACAACCAAATCAAATTTTCGCTCTCCTTCATACACCACCCCTGTTGTTCCGCCTGCATAAGCAGTATTTAAAATCCGGTTCACTTCAGCAATATTCAACCCATATTGTGCAATTTTATTTCGGTTGTATTTTACGACCAATTGAGGCATTCCTGTCACTTGTTCTACCTTAATATCAGTCAGACCTTCAATTCCGCTTATAATTGGAACTGCCTTATTGGCTTCCAAAGATAATTTATCCAAATTGTCACCAAATATTTTTATGGCAATATCCGACTTTACTCCCGCAATCAATTCACTAAAACGCATTTGAATGGGTTGTTCAAACGATAAACTGACTCCTGGAATTGTTTTAATTTCTTCATTCATCAACTCCGCTAATTCATCCTTGTCTGTTGCCGAAACCCAATCCTTTTTGTCCTTTAATACAATAATCATATCACCATTATTAATTGGCATTGGGTCAGTAGGTATCTCAGACGAGCCAATTTTACCAACTACTTCAATTACTTCCGGAAACTTAGATTTTAGTATTTTCTCTATCATTGTAAAGGTAGCTATCGTCTGAGGTAGAGAAGAACCTTGCCTTATTGTTGTTTCTACCGCAAAATCACCCTCATCCAATTCAGGAATAAACTCACCTCCCAATGAATTAAAAATAAATATTGAAGCAATAAGTAAAAAAAATGCAATGCTTATAACTTCAACTTTTCGTTTCAATGCAATAACTAAAACCGGTTGATACCAATTGTTCAATTTATTGATAAATCTATCAGTAAAATTAGGCTCATTACTGATTTTTTTGCTCAAAAAAATACTGCTCGCCCATGGGACGTACGTAAGTGAAAGCAGCAATGCACCAAGTATTGCGAAACTTACCGTTTGTGCCATTGGCATAAACATTTTGCCCTCAACACCACTCAATACAAACAAGGGGATGTAAACAATCAAAATTATTATTTGTCCAAAAATAGCAGAACTCATAATTTTTGATGAACTTTTTATTACTTCATGGTCCATCTTATTTTGAGAAAGCAAATTGTTCTTATAGTGCTTAGAAAAAATATGCAAAGTCGCTTCGACAACAATTACGGCTCCATCGACTATTAGTCCAAAATCTAATGCCCCCATACTCATCAAATTGGCGCTCAATCCAAAGAGATTCATAATAATTATTGCAAAAAGCATAGCCAAAGGAATAACCGAAGCCACAATTAAACCGGCTCGTAAACTGCCTAAAAACAGCACTAAAACTAAAATTACAATTAATGCCCCTTCCGACAGATTGGTGGAAACCGTACTGACAGTTTTCTCGATAAGTTTGGTTCTGTCAACAAAAACATCAATTTTAACACCTTTAGGCAGGGATTTTTCAATTGATTGTATTCTTTCTTTTACACGTTCAATTACTCGTACAGCGTTCTCCCCTTTTTGCATTAGAACCACACCCCCTACTGTTTCTCCGCTTCCATTTCTTGTCATTGCTCCGTAACGAGGTGCAAACCCAAATTTAACTTCGGCGATATCTTTTATCAAAATGGGAACACCTGAATTATTTTTTATAACAATATTGTTAATGTCGTCAATATTTTGAATTAATCCTTCTCCACGAATAAAATACACATTGGGGCCTTTGTCGATGTAGCTCCCACCAGCATTTTCGTTGTTGTTTTGTAACGCATCAAAAACCTCAATAAGCGTAAGATTATTGGCTGCCAATCTTTCAGGCTTTACCGAAACTTCATATTGCTTTAATTTCCCACCAAAACTGCTAACATCTACAACTCCAATAGTACCCAACAATTGACGTCGAACAATCCAATCTTGAATCGTTCTTAATTCTGTCAGATCATATTTTTCTTCATATCCTTTTTGGGGAACTAATACATATTGAAAAATTTCTCCCAATCCCGTAGTTGGAGGTAATAATTCGGGTATTCCATATTGTTTCGGAATATTATCCGCTGCCATTTTTATTTTTTCATCAACACGTTGGCGTGCAATATTAACAGGTACATTATCTTTGAAAACAATTGTAATTACAGACAAACCCGAGCGGCTTGTACTGCGCAATTCAACCATCTCAGACAATGATTTAAATTCTGTTTCTAATGGATAAGTTATAAATTTCTCTACTTCTTGAGTAGCCAAATTTGGCGCATTGGTTATTACTTGCACTTGATTATTGGTTACATCCGGTAATGCGTCCACACTTAATTTTGTGAATGAATAAACACCAAACATAACAAATATGGACAATAAGACTCCTGTAATCAATTTGTTGTTTACTGAAAATGCAATGATTTTATGTATCATTTTTAATAATAATATAAATGAGAAATCAGACCCGAAAAGGTCTACTTTATTTTTGTGTAAAAGCCACAACTCTCTATCCTAATCTCTAATGATTATTAGAATTAGGTTTCATTATACTATTTGAGGAGGTTGCCAAATACTTCCGAAGAAATTGGAAGTAAAAACTGATTTATATTCAGGAATTTTGTTTTTAACTAGCTTTTGAACAATCACAAAATCAAGACTACTAACAGTATTGTCGAAAGCAAAAACATGAGAACTACAACAATTGCAAATACAAAATGGAGAACAAGCATCATTATCCTGATTATGCTCTGAACTACTTTTTACTACAAGGATTTGTGATGAACTATTCATGTCCTTATCTGCACATGGCAAACAGGAAAGCAGTAAAAATATGATTGATAATATAGTACTAGTCCATTTCACAAAAGCAAAATTACGGTTTAAATTTAAAAATTGAGTAAAATAAATTTAGAATCCTAAAATATAACCAAATCGAATATAATCAAAATCAAACAATTACTCCCAAAGTTTTTTCTGATGGGGAGCTCTTTTTTTATTGATCCATTTATTCAATTTATAACACAAAAAAGCAGAGCCGCTACCTACAATAGCGCCTGCCAAAACATCTGTTGGATAATGTACGCCCAAGTACATACGGGAATATCCTACCGCACCAGCCCATAAGAAAGACGGAGCAATAACATA
>NZ_DASTTN010000071.1:0-2343 GCF_035760125.1 Flavobacterium sp. | reverse complement strand
AATGGTGATGCCATTATGGTTTCGGATGTAGGGCAACACCAAATGTTTACTTGCCGTTATTCTAAATTCAATAAAACCAAAAGTAACATTACTTCAGGTGGTTTAGGAACTATGGGATTTGCTTTGCCAGCAGCTATTGGTGCAAAAATGGGAATGCCAGAAAGAGAAGTGGTTGCAATTATTGGAGATGGAGGTTTTCAAATGACAATTCAAGAGCTGGGTACTATTTTTCAAACTAAGGTTCCTGTTAAAATTGTTGTATTGAACAATGAATTTTTAGGAATGGTACGTCAATGGCAGGAACTATTTTTTGACAATAGATATGCTTCTACCAAAATGATAAACCCAAACTTTATTGCAATTGCTGAGGGGTATTATATCAAATCTAAAAAAGTAACCAAAAGAGAAGATTTGGACGCTGCCGTTGCCGAAATGATGGCTTCTAAAGAGTCTTACTTCTTGGAAGTAATGGTAGAAAAAGAAAATAACGTATTTCCGATGATCCCAACAGGAGCTTCCGTTTCTGACATAAGATTAAATTAAATCGTTATTGAGTTAGTCGTGTAAGCGATTAACCAATTAAACATAAAATAGTATGGAAAATAAAATGTTCACCATTTCTGTTTATTCAGAAAATAATGTTGGCTTGCTTAATAGAATATCGGGTATATTCTTGAAACGCCACATCAATATATTGAGTCTAAATGTTTCCGAATCTGAAATTGAAAATGTTTCAAGATTTGTAATTGTTGTAAATACAACAGAAAAATGGGTGCAAAACATTGTAGGCCAAATAGAAAAACAAATTGAAGTTATCAAAGCATTTTATCATATCGATGAGGAGACTATCTTTTTGGAAAGTGCAATCTTCAAAATAGAATCCAGTTTGCTTTTTGATGAAAGACAAATTCAGAACATCATAAAAGACAGTAAATCTGAAATAGTTACGGTGTCAAGAGATTTTTTTGTGATTTCAAAATCCGGTAAACGTTCAGAAATTGAAGATTTATACGCAAAATTAAAACCTTTTGGAATTATGCAATTTGTTCGTTCGGGTAGAATATCGATTTCAAAAGAAAAAATGGAAATATCAACATTATTAGAAGCATTAAAATAAACCCAATCTGTAATAGTAACAAAGAATTTTACAGATTACAATTTTCAATTATTAAATTTTACATTCATTAAATATTAAAAAAAAATGGCAAATTATTTCAATTCATTACCACTTAGATTACAATTAGAACAATTAGGAGTTTGCGAATTCATGGATCAATCAGAATTTTCAAATGGAATAGAGGCATTAGCAGGAAAAAAAGTAGTCATTGTAGGTTGTGGAGCTCAAGGTTTAAATCAAGGTTTGAACATGAGAGATTCAGGTTTAGATATTTCTTATGCATTGCGTGCTGACGCTATCGCTGAAAAAAGAGCTTCTTTTAAAAATGCTACTGATAATGGTTTCAAAGTGGGAACTTATGATGAATTAATCCCAACAGCAGATTTAGTATGTAATCTTACACCAGATAAACAACACACCGCTGTAGTTTCAGCAATCATGCCATTGATGAAACAAGGAGCTACTTTGGCTTATTCTCATGGATTTAATATCGTTGAAGAAGGAATGCAAATCCGTAAAGACTTAACTGTTATTATGTGTGCTCCTAAATGTCCTGGATCTGAAGTACGTGAAGAATACAAAAGAGGTTTTGGTGTGCCAACTCTTATCGCTGTTCACCCAGAAAATGACCCAAATGGAGAAGGATTAGAGCAAGCAAAAGCATATGCAGTTGCAACTGGAGGTCATAGAGCAGGTGTTTTGAGATCATCTTTTGTAGCTGAAGTAAAATCAGATTTAATGGGTGAGCAAACTATTCTTTGTGGATTATTGCAAACTGGTTCTATTTTGTGTTTTGACAAAATGGTTGAAAAAGGAATCGATCCAGCTTATGCCTCAAAATTGATTCAATACGGATGGGAAACTATCACAGAAGCTTTGAAACATGGTGGTATCACAAATATGATGGACCGTCTTTCTAATCCTGCAAAAATCGAAGCATATGAATTGGCGGACGAATTAAAAGATATTATGCGTCCATTATTCCAAAAACACCAAGATGATATTATTTCTGGAGAATTCTCAAGAACTATGATGATTGACTGGGCTAATGATGATAAAAATTTATTGACTTGGAGAGCTGCAACAGGAGAAACTAACTTCGAGAAAACACCAGCAGGTAATGTTGAAATTTCTGAACAAGAATATTTTGATAATGGAGTATTGATGGTTGCAATGGTAAGAGCAGGTGTTGAATTGGCTTTTGAAGCAATGACTGATTCAGGTAT
>NZ_DASTTN010000070.1:0-5080 GCF_035760125.1 Flavobacterium sp. | reverse complement strand
TTTTTTGCCGTAGTTTTTATTAAACGGGAATATAGCGGACAGCAGGACAACTGTTGATTTTACCTAAAATTTCTGCTCCTAAAAAACAAGACAGCTCACTATAGAACATAAAAAAAACCATTCGGAATGCGAATGGTTTTTTTTTATGTAATGCTTTATTTTATAAAAATATTTTCAGAAACCAATATACTAATGAAGCTAGTAATGCAGAAACCGGAATCGTTAGTACCCAAGCCCAGAGTAAACTCACCGTTACACCCCAACGAACAGCCGAAATACGTTTCGTCAATCCAACCCCAATAATAGATCCTGTAATAGTATGTGTTGTACTTACCGGTACTTTAAAATGTTCAGTAAAATAAAGTGTCAAAGCTCCTGCAGTTTCGGCAGCTACTCCTTCAAAAGATGTTACTTTTGTGATTTTAGAACCCATTGTTTTTACAATTTTCCAACCACCACTTAATGTTCCAACAGCAATAGCAGTATAACAAGCCAAAGGAATCCATTCGGGCATTGCTCCTTTTATACCTTTATCATCATCTGGAAGAACTACTTGCAACCAATCTGGAAGATGCATAATATCTACACCACTAGTTTTAATATAAACCGCTACAGCTGCTGCAATGATTCCCATTACTTTTTGAGAATCATTTCCACCGTGACCTAAACTAAAAGCCGCTGAAGACAGTAATTGCATTTTCTTCAAAACTGCATCGGCTTTATGCAAATTCAAACTACTAAATACTAAAGCAAATGTTGAAATCGATAGTATTATAAAAGCTACCAAAAACCACTTAATATTATGTGATTCAAACACAACACTCCAAAAAACAGAAGATTCGAAACGAGGCTTTTCGATTTTTTCGAACGGAACCATTTGGCAATAAACAAACCAAACTGATAGTATCATTAATGCAATTGTAAACAACTTAGGCAAGATACTTTTTCTGGATGCATTTAACAACCAAATAGAAATCAAATACGACATTAAGGCTCCTAACAAAGGGGCAAGAACTATAAATGCGATGATAATCACTACTCCAGAAGGCATACCACCATCTTTACCTGCTTTGTACCAGCTTACAATATCATACCAATGTCTAGAATGTTGCACTCCATCTTCAATTATTGTATAATCCGAGAATCCATGCACTGAAATTGCATGTGCAACCGCAGCTCCAGCAAAACCACCAATTAAAGTATGTGAAGAACTGGAAGGAATTCCTTGCCACCAAGTAATTAAATTCCAAATAATAGCCGCAACAACACCCGCGAGAATCACCACTAAATCAATTTCGCTTGTATTTGCCGTTTTTGCAACGGTATTGGCTACTCCCAGACCAAAAACCCAATAGGCTAGAAAGTTAAAAAAAGCTGCCCACAAAACCGCTTGGAATGGCGATAAAACCTTGGTTGCAACAACAGTAGCAATAGCATTGGCAGCATCATGGAAACCATTGATGTAATCAAAAATTAATGCTAGAACTATAATAATTATGAGTAAAGTCATATCAATATCTTCAAATGAATAGAATTAAATTAAGAATGTTTTACCGTAATAGATTCTAAAACACTGGCAACACTCTTACATTTATCAGTTGCAGATTCTAAAACTGATAACACTTCTTTATATTTAATGATATTTTTAGCATCGGTTTCGTTTTCGAAAATTTCAAAAACAGCTTTGTTATAAACCATATCCGACTTGTTTTCCAACTTATTTATTTTGGCACAAGCGTTGGTAATCGTTTTCATATTGCTCAAGTTTTTCAACTCTTTTACTGCAACATCAATATTTTGACAGGCCTCTAGATTGATTTCTGTCATTTTACGAATTGATTTCGTGATTTTATCCACTTGATACAAACGCATTCTTGAAGCAGCACCATGAAGATAATCGGCTACATAATCAATTGAAGTGATTAGAGAGTGAATATCTTCCCTATCAAAAGGAGTAATAAAATTTCTACTCAATTCTAAATTGGTTTGACGTGTAATGTCTTCTCCTTTTTGCTCTAGCTCATCAATTTTGATAAAAAGAACTTCTCTTTCTTTCAAAGGAAGATTTACCGCTTCGTGCAAAATTGAAGCCAATTCGATTAAATTACTTGACGCTTCTTCGAAAAGAGGAAAGAACTTTTTGTCTTTTGGAACTAGAAATTGAAAAATACTATTTAATGACATTTGTTTTTGTTTTAGTAGTGCAAAATTACTTCATTATTTAAAGCTAATGTTAAGCTAATGTTAACAAATCCTCTTCGATTTGAAAACTATTCAGAAAATCAACTGTTTTCTCGATATCATAATGAAGAATTCTGTCTTCTTTTACCAAAGGAACTTCACTCCTGTAAGATTTTAAAAACATTTCTATAAAATCGCTTGAGTGTAAAGGTCTACGGTATTCAATCGCTTGTGAAGCATTCATCAATTCGATAGCTAAAATACGTTCCAAATTATCCATCACACGTAAACATTTGGTTGCACCATTAGCTCCCATACTCACATGATCCTCCTGACCATTGCTCGAAACTATACTATCTACGCTCGAAGGAGTTGCCAATTGTTTGTTTTGACTAGCAATACTTGCAGCAGTATATTGTGGAATCATAAATCCTGAATTTAATCCTGGATTATCAACCAAGAAAGCAGGAAGATTACGTAATCCTGAAATCAATTGATACGTTCTGCGTTCTGAAATACTTCCCAATTCTGCCAAAGCAATCGCCATAAAATCCAATGCCAATGCTAAAGGCTGTCCATGAAAATTCCCTCCAGAAATAATCTGGTCGCTTTCTATAAATATATTAGGATTATCGGTAACCGAATTAATTTCGGTACTGAATACTTTTTTAACATAGTTAAAAGCATCTTTTGAAGCTCCATGCACTTGTGGAATACAACGGAAAGAATACGGATCTTGAACATGCGTTTTAGGCTGTTCGATAATTTCACTTCCATCCAAAAATTCTTTCACTCTTTTTGCAGTCGAAATTTGACCATTATGAGGACGTATATAATGAATCAACTCATTAAAAGGTTCAATTCTACCATCAAAACCTTCCAAAGATATAGTTCCGATTAAATCAGCCAAAAAAGAGAACTTATTTGCTTTCATTACAATATGAGCACCATAAGCACTCATGAATTGAGTTCCGTTTAATAATGCCAAGCCTTCTTTAGATTTTAACACAATAGGTTCCCAACCAAAATGCTTTAAAACTTCTGCTGAATTTACTTTTTTACCCTCAAACCAAACTTCTCCTTCTCCCAATAAAGGCAATGACAAATGTGCCAAAGGAGCCAAATCTCCTGAAGCCCCAAGTGAACCTTGAGTATAAATAACAGGTAATATATCATTATTGTAAAACTCAACCAATCGATCAACTGTTAGCAATTGCACTCCAGAATGTCCATAACTTAACGACTGAATTTTAAGCAACAACATCAATTTTACAATATCATTTGGCACTTCCTCCCCTGTTCCACAAGAATGTGACTTCACAAGATTTTCCTGAAGTTTAGAAAGGTTTTCATTTGAAATTTTTACATTACAAAGTGATCCAAATCCAGTATTGATTCCGTAAATAGGTTCGGAATGAGAAGCCATTTTAGCATCCAAGTATTTTCTACACTTAATGATATTCGTTTTTACATTCTCCGAAAGAGCGATTGATTTATTGTGGGAAATAATTTCTTGTAAGACTTCGAAAGAAAGTAATTCGGTACTTATATAATGTGTATTCTCCATTTTGTTTAAATTTAAGAGTTCAAAATTCCATAAATCAATATTAAAAAGCAATGATTTTTGATAATAATTTAAAAAATATAATTAAACACAGAAATACTGCCTGTTGAAAGAAAAAAAAATATTATCAAAACTACAAAAGCAACTCGGCTTGAGTTGCTTTTAATATAATTATGTTCCAACGTTAAACAGTTTTCATAATCAAATAACGCTATTCATTTAATAAGTATATGTATTTACACTATAAAGTTCCTCGGGGTTAGTTCCACTTTTTCGGTAAAATTTATTCACTAATACACTACCATTTAAATTATAAGTAATCTCGTTTCTTGTTGTATATATAGTTGAAGATGTATTACTATTACTTACAGAACTTATTCCATTATTATGGTTTGACCACCATAAAGTATAATTAGAAAATCCTAAAACATTAGCAAACGGATTCTTTTTTGTATCAAAACTATATTCAATAGTATTCTTTTCGCTAAGACCTCCCACTACAGCAGAAGACTCCTCTTTTATCACATTTCCATTCAAAACAGTATAAACTGTAGAATAGCCTTTTGTCTCCAATACTCCGGATGAATTAGTATAAATGGTACCTAATACGGTACCATCAATATTATAATCGAATAACATCTTAAAAATACCGACAACCCCCTGATTATTAACAAGAGAAGTCATTTTATTTTTATCGTTATATAAATATACCGTCGAACTCTGAACAACACCTGCACTGTTAAATGATTCCAATTTCGTTATTAAATTTCCTGTATAAGTGTATACATCTTTATTTGCTTCTATTGGTGTGGTGCTTCCAGAATTCATATAGGTACCTGAAACACTAATTAGCTTAACTATATTCATTGAATCATAAGTAAAAACACTAAAACTTTTATCTACTGTAGTTGCTCCAGTAATGGCATCATAACTATATTGTTCAACTGTTCTCGTTTTAGGAACTTCTAATACAACTTTTTCAGAAGCAACTCCTTTTGGACTTTCTTGATCTGACAAATTCACTGTAATACTATATGTAAAAGCTCCTGTAGTAGTTAAAACATCTGTGAATTTTGCTTCCGTAAGTGGAGTTGAATTAATTTTTACTGGATTGTCATTCCTATAAATATTATAAGTAATTCCTGTTCCTGTTACAGCTTGCCATGTAATATCTATAGAATTCCCATTCAAAACTGCTTGAGCAGTAGTTGCCGATGGTACAACAATTGGCGTATCTTCATTGCTGCTGCAAGATACTAGCACAAAAAAAGTAATACATAATAATGCAATCTGTTTTTTCATTAAAAAAATTTTTTTTAGAATTATTTCTAGCCA
>NZ_DASTTN010000069.1:0-16797 GCF_035760125.1 Flavobacterium sp. | reverse complement strand
TTTTAGATTGACCAAACTGCTTTTTAGCATTTTCAAGACTAAACTTTGTGTTGAAACTGTTTCTGAATTGGCAACAACAGTTGCTTCCACACCATCACTTGCAAATTCTCCAACTTGATACACTTCGTCGCCTATGGTATATTGATAAGCGACAGCAAGGACTTCGTCATTTGCCAGTTTTTGTTGTAGTGAAATATACCCCAATTGTTTATTCAAGGTATATTCAGTGGAACTCAATTTTCGGGCATTTTCCAATTTTGAATAATCTTGTCCCTCTCTGACTGTAATATTAAAACCAGAATTGGAAGTTGCTATTTCACGTATTTTACTGTTCAATAGCCCGGTTCCCGATTTTATTTCTGCGGGATCGTAATCGTTATTTGAATTATCAGCTGGAGAATTGGCTGGATTATTAAACATGCCCGTTGATGGATCGAAAACCACTACTTGATTGTCAGCAAGCCCCGTTAATTGTGCTTCTCCTAAATCCTGAAGCGCAATAATATTTCTTAAATTGTTAGCTGTAGTACTTACCCGATTTTGTTTGTTGGTTACCCAAACCTCTATTCTGGAAATTTGTATCCTACTGTCTATTAATGGATAATTTTTTAGGGTTGCATCATATTTATTTCTAAAATATTGGGATAAAAAAAAGTGTCTGTTATTGTCGTATTCAAGTGCATATAGGCTAAATTCCTGAACTGCTCCACTGCCTTCTGCAACTACACTTTTAGTTTCTGATTTTTGTTGGGAGAACACGCCCGTAACAGTCGTTTTGCCAAACTGTAATTCCGTTTTTACCCCAAATAGATTTTGAGCGCCAGTAATCAAAGTGCTGTTTAAAGGCATGCTTACATTTCCAACATCAATTTTTCGAACAATATCATCTTCTTCAGGTGTATATTCTAATTTGAATAAATTTTGAAAGGCGAATGTAGATTCGGTGTCAAAATTGGCATTGACTTTTAGACGGGTTCCCACTTTTCCCGTCAAACTCATATTGATTCGTTGGTTAAAATCGAAAGAAAGTTGTGATCTATTTTTAGAGGAGAATGCAGGATTATCTTGTCTAGTATACGATAAGCCTAAATCAATTTCTACAGAACCTGTGGGTTTAACATCGATTGTATTACTTCCAAAAATAGATTCAAAAAGCCCCGATTTTATATAATATCTGGGTAATAAGTCTTTTTTTATAGCTGCACTGCCAGCTTTTTTTCCGTCTATAGCATCTACTTTTTTCTTAAAATAATCACTAGTAGATTCTTTCAAAATTAGGTTTTCATATTCTGTGGGAGTTAAAAAAATCGGATAATTGATATTAAAATCATCTAGAGAATTGGTATAGACATATGTATCGGTGACAGGATCATAAGTATATGCAGCGAGTATGCTTTTAGGATTGGCAATTTGAATCTCACCTACAGCATATCCTTTCTTGATAGTATCTTGAACGGCTTGATTCACTTGAGCCTGTGATACAACAGCACAGAATAATACCAAAAAATAAATAAATGTTTTAAACATATCGGCTTCTAGTAACCTTTACTTATTTTAAATACAGCATCTAACTGATGTTTATTTGATTCAATTGTTCTTTTGCGGAAGCGATATCATTTTGGCTACATAATATTTTGAATAAAGCACTTATAAAAATATGCTTGATCTGTGTTTAAAATAATATTTTGATTTGCTTCGGAAACAAAGAATTTGTTTTTGTGTTACTAGAGTTTGTTGTGTTGAATAGGCTTAATGATTTGGGATTATTAAGAAGATTTCATATTTCAAAGAAATGATTAATGGTTGGTTTAAAATAATAAAGTAGAAGTATGGGGTGATTTGGTATATCAATAAGAGGTTCTTATCTATGAAAATTTTTAAAGAAGTATCAAAAAAATGTTAGAAGGATTGAGGGAAACGGAATCGGCTAATGTAAATTGATTGGCATAAATAAAATATCGAAACTTATAGTGTCTTTATCTTTCAAAAGAATCAATTAAAAGCTTCAAAACTTATAATCTTTGATTGTAAGTTTTTTTGTTTTTTGTATGGATTTACTTTTCTAAACCTTTTAAATTTTCCTATTTTTATGGAAATTTATTTGTTATGACTTCTTACCTCAAACCCTTATTAATTTTTATTTTTCTTCTAAACTTGCTTAACTGTAATTCACAAACTATTGCAAATGTCTCAGCGCCTATGGTTGCTGTCAATGATACCACTTTTGTGAATTTAAAAGACTTCAGTCAAGACTTTATATATGATATGAAGTATGCCACTGATGATAATTTTTTGAAATCTAAAGTATATGATTGTGCCGAATGTTATTTGCGTTATAAAACTGTAAAGGCACTGATTTTGGCCAATCAAAGATTTATGAAGAAAGGTTTTAAAATAAAACTTTTTGATTGTTACCGACCTTTGGATATTCAAAAGAGAATGTGGTCAATAGTTTCAGATCCTCAATACGTTGCAAACCCAAGTAAAGGTTCGATTCATAATAGAGGAGGGGCCGTAGATATCACACTGGTTGATTTTGAAGGTAAAGAATTGGATATGGGAACTTCTTTTGATTTTTTTGGTAAAGAAGCCAGTCATGATTATCGTGGTTTTTCTAAAGTAATTCTAAACAATAGAAATCTATTGAGAAAGATTATGGTTAAGGAGCATTTTAATTCTTTCGATTCAGAATGGTGGCACTATAATTTGAAAGCAGGTTTAAGTGATAAAGTCTCCAATTTTAAATGGGAATGTAAATAGTCTTGTTTATTTATCTAAATTTTTCACTTCAATAGTCCCTCTTTTCTAATGTATTCTTAGTCTTAGGAAGTTACAGAATAGTTAATTTAAATAGCCTTTTTTCTTGTTGGAATTTAAAAAAGTTAACTATCTAAAGCTTTGTTAGTTGTATATTTCGTAAGAATTGACATTAAAATAAGTGTAAAATATGCATTTCATCGATTATATTGTTATTTAATTGATTTATATTTTTACTTTCGCACTTTAAATCATTTAAAAACAATGGTTTAAAGTTCGAGTAAATTAACCCTATATTGAATACAATAGCAAGCATTAAATTTGCTTTTAAATTCAGTTTTTGATTTGATTATAAAATTAAATTTATGAATATGTTTAATTTTATTTATCAGATTAAGAGAATATAAATCGATAGATGAAAAGGATATTGCAGAATAGTTTTTTTAAATGTATTGGACCGGAAAATAAATCAGGAATTACATTTGTTGAAGTGGTTGTTGTAGGATTACTAGTTCCAATGGTAGTACGAAATGTGAAGAATTATGTTATCAGTATTGATAAACAAAATGATAATCAAGAGAGTTATAATGCATAAAAAAACCTTTTAAAATGAATCTTAATTCATTTTAAAAGGTTTTTTATTTTGAATAAAAGATATTTATTCAATACAACGTAAGTTGTCTATGAAATAAGTTTCTGGATGGTATACTTTTCCATCTAATTCAGCTGTAAATTCTTTTTTGAATATGATGTCCTCAACGTCTGTTAGGTATTTTATTCGCATTAAGGAAACAGGAGATGTTTTTAAGTCAGCATAGTTCTCTTTTGTAAACATAAAAATCCCTGATTTCACTCTATTGTCAAAACCTTTGTCATCTCTTATCATTGTACCACAATTTTCTTGGTCTATATGCAACAGAGTAATAATTTTGCCATTTTGAAGCTGCAAGAAAATTTTTGAATCTTTATCAAAACAATTTGCTTTTACAAAATCTTTACTTTTTTGAATGAGTTGTAAAGTTAGCGTCGGTAATCCATCGGTTAATGCCAAAGAATAAAAAATGTAATTAGAATTCCCCCCAAAGACCTTTTCACTTATTAAGTATTCTTTCGTGGATTTGTAAGTTCCAATGGAATCTGTAACATTTGTTGCGTATTCGCAAGGTTTTTGAGCAAAAAGATTAAAACTTAAAAAGTATAAGACCGTAACAAGTATGTATTTCATTTTATTTTATTTTGTTGCAAATTAAAACAATTTTAGTGTTATTTTCATCAGTTGTAAAAAAACAATATAAATCCCCACCATCTTTGATTTTCCATTTTTTTCGAATACTTTCAACCGAATCAGAAAAGTTTCGTGTAGTTATATTGGCTTTCTGATTTTCTAAATAGTGCTTCATTTCATTTTTGCTATAAGCAATACAATTTTTAATTTCAAAAATTCTTCCGGGAAAGCTTTTTTGTTCATTTGAGGTGTATAAATGAGAATGTTTATGCAATTTATTTAATCCATAAAAAAGCCCTACTTGATCAAAACCTCCTGATTTCATAATGGAACTATTGGGCTCGTATAGATAGTTTTTTGGTAAACTAAAGAAAGGCTGTTCGTGAGTTTCATTTAAAATAAATTCAAATGTTTCTGTTTTTTCTTTTAAAAGATTTACAGTTTTAATGATAACAGATCCATTATAATCTTTGCTTAATTCCCACAACAATTCTTTTACTTCATTGTCAACAGCAACTATATGTATGGATTTGATATGGTTTAACTCATTAATACCTGCTGTAATATCCAGTATTGGTGCTGTTTTTATTAAGATAGAATTTGATTTTTCAAAATAAAAATTTAAATTTTCTGGAACATTAGGTAAACAATCCTTTAGCATGAATACCTTTCCTTTGCTGTCGTTTCTTCTGGACGGGTCTATGTAAATCCAATCCCATTTAGTGTTTGTGTTTGATAATGTTTCAAAACTATCTCCTACATAACAAGTAATGTTATTGCTATCTAGTTGTTTGCAGTTATGTTGAACAATGTTTGATAATTCGACATTGATTTCACAATGCGCGACATTTTTCATTTTTTTTGAAAAATAATAATCATCAATACCAAATCCACCAGTTAGGTCAATTAAATTGTCGCCTGAAACAATTGAGCTTTTGTATAAAGCTGTCTTTTCGGAAGAAGTTTGTTCAACGGATATTTTACTTGGATAAATTATATTTTTAGTTGAAAACCAGGTTGGCAGTTTGTCTTTAGCCTTTGATTTTGCAGCAATTTGATTTATGATGGAAATCCATTCCACGTTTGGAAATGGATTTTTTTGAAGAGCCAATTTTGAAATGGAGACTCCAATATTTAAATCAATATATTCTTGAATTTTAGAGTCTAAAATGTCTAGGTTCAATTTATATGTTTTTTGTTATTAGTTGAATAAATTTATTGTCCGGAAAAAATTCTTTGCTGATTACTTTTATAATAGTATATAGAGGGACAGCAATAATCATTCCCATAATGCCAAATAAGAACCCTGCAATCAATATTACAAGAAATATTTCTAAAGGGTGCGAACTAACACTTTTTGAAAAAATGATAGGTTGTGAAAAGTTATTATCAATTACCTGAACAATCCAAAAGCCTATTAATACATAAATGGTAGTTGGCAAAATTTCGGATTGAAAGTCAGAACCCAAGTTGCTTAACATCGTTAAAACTGCTGCCAAGATGGAAGCAATTAAGGGGCCTATATAAGGAATGATATTCAAAACGGCACATAAAAAAGCAATCACAAATGCATTTGGGATTCCGAAAATAAACAATACAATGGTGTATAATATAAAAACGATGAAAAGCTGGACTAGCAAACCAATAAAATATCTAGAAAGCAATAGATTTATTTTTTCAACAGAGTTTAAAATTTTTTCTTCGTGAGAGTCTGGAATAAGTAGTTTGGCTCCTTTCAAGAATATAGATTTATCCTTAAGAAAGAAAAATGTAATGAATAGCACAGAACCAAGACCCATGCCAAAATTACTGATTGTTCCCACTACAGAATTTAAAAAGTTAGGTATTACATCGAAATTTATTATTGATTTAAAGTTTTTTGGATCAAAAATAGTTGCAGAATCTATATGATGTTGCTCTAAAAAATTGTTTAATTCTTTAATAAGTTCTAAACTATTTTTTTCAATTTCAATTGTATTTAAAAGTGATAAATTTTGACCTTGTGATATAATCAATGGAATGAACATCATTATGAAACCAAATATGATTAAAATATAAATCATTAAAACGGCAATAGATGCAAAAATATGCTTGAATTTCAATCTTTTCTTTAAAAAATCTAAAACAGGTATACCAATTAGGGTTAGTATTAATGAAACTAATAGATAAATTAATACGTTTTGAATTTGATACAGAAAATAAAGAAATAAAGCTGTTAAAATTAAAGTGCCAATTGCTCTTAAAATCCCATTTGCAATAATTTTAGATGTAATCATATTCGTTTTATTTGGTCATAAAGATAAAAAAACTCGCTAATTAGTAGCGAGTTTTAAAAACTATAAATTTATATGATTATTGGGCAAATCTAGCTCTTATTCCTCCAGAAACAAATAATGCCGACATTCTTGCTTTTTGACCAACTGTAAACATATACATTGCTCTGTCATCGGTATAATCCATGTAGTTCATTGTCATTTCATTATGGGCTGGCAAGCATAAACTAACATAAGGGTATGTTGGGTCACCAAAATTATAAGTTTTAGCAACTGGAGTGTCAGCTACCAAATCATTTCCGCAAGAGGAATCTCCCCAAATATGACGTAAATTCATCCAGTGTCCAACTTCATGGGTTGCCGTTCTTCCTAAATTGTAGGGATAATTCGCTGTACCTGATATCCCAAAATATTTAGAATCAATAACAACTCCATCAGTTGATGCTGAACCCCCAGGGAATTGTGCATATCCTAAAATTCCCCCACCAATAGTACACACCCATAGATTAAGGTTTGTAGCTGGAGATGTTGGATCGAGACCTCCTTTTTTTGTGCTTTTCATAGCGTCTCTAGTACCCCAAGAAGTTTTTGTAGTTGATTTTCTGTTGATTTTTGCCAATTCAAAAGTAATGTCAACATTTGCCGCTACATTTGAAAATTCAGCAGGAATAAGTCTAAAATCATTGTTTGCAGCTGTATAATCATCATTCAAAACTTTAATCTGAGATTGTATTTGACTGTCAGAGATGTTTTCAGCAGATGTTCTGTATAAAACATTTACAACAACAGGAATTACGATTTTACCGTTTGCAATACGTTTTGAGAGTATTGCTTTTTGTGTAAAAGCTTCAATTTGGTTCATTCTAAATGCTAACGTGGGATCAGCTTTTAATTGGGCTTCAAGGACTTCTTGTGTTGCACAACTACGAAGAGTTGGTGACTCTGATTGTGAGACTACGGAGTTAGTGTCTTCGTTTTGACATGAAAAAAGCATTGCAAATGCCACTGTGGATAAAATAATTTTTTTCATAATAAATGGTTGTATTTAAAAAATTGATTATCAGTTTGTTGTATTGCTAATTTACTGTTAATTGTTGTCAAAGTATAAATAAATCGGTGAACAGCACTTTTATACTAATGAATGTGAAATTTTTTAAAAATTTAAGTATTGGCAAAAAAAAACTCGCTAACAAGTAGCGAGTTTTAAATTCTAAAAAAAGATAAATTATAGACCGAAAGCAGCTCTCGCTCCTCCAGAAACAAATAATGCACTCATTCTTGATTTTTGACCATTTGTGAACATAAACATTCCTCTGTCGTCTGTGTAATCCATGTAGTTCATTGTCATTTCATTATGAGCAGGAAGACATGTACTTACGTATGGATAAACCGGTACCCCAAAGTTTGACGTTTTAGCAACTGGAGTATCAGCAACTAAATCATCTCCACAAGATGCATCTCCCCAAATATGTCTTAGGTTCATCCAGTGACCTATTTCATGGCTAGCAGTTCTTCCTAAATTGTATGGGTAATTTGCTGTACCTGATAAACCAAAGTATTTTGAATCTATCGCAACTCCATCAGTAGCTGCAACTCCTCCAGGGAATTGAGCATATCCCAAGATGCCACCACCAATAGTACAAACCCATAGATTAAGGTTTGTTGTAGGAGATGTTGGGTCTAATCCTCCTCTTTTAGTTTTTTTCATAGTGTCAGTAGTACCCCATGAAGTTTTAGTAGTTGATTTTCTAATGATTTGTTTTAATTCAAAAGTGATACCAACATTAGCGGCTACTCCTGCAAATTCTGCTGGTGTATTTGCAAAATCAGGGTTTGTTGCAGTGAAATCTTTGTTCAATACATCAATTTGTGATTGTATTTGTGCATCCGAAATATTTTCTGCTGCAGTTCTGTACAATACATTCACAATTACTGGAATTACTACTTTTCCATTTACTAAGCGTTTTGTCAATAAAGCGTTTTGAGTAAAAGCTTCAATTTGATTCATTCTAATTGCCAATGTTGGGTCTGCCTTTAATTGAGCTTCCAATACATCTTGTGTAGCACATTTTCGTTGAGTAATTGCATTTGCTGAATCGCTTAGAGATTCAGTTTGGTCGTTTTGACAAGAAAACAACATCAAGCAGGCTGCTACTGATAAAATTAATTTTTTCATAACGGTAATCATTTTGTTAAATAAAAGTTTGTTTGGTTAATTATTGTGCAATTTTATAACAAAAGATCAATTATTTAAAATTTATTTAACAATATTTTTTCCCGTTTTTAAAAAATCATTGATTTTATTGACTTGGTTAATGGTGATTTAGGGATATTTACGTAGCTCAAAACTTGTTAAATTAAATATTTAATAGGAGATAAAAAAAATAAACATCATTTATTCCGATTTAACTTGTTAATTTTTACAATAAAAACAAAAGTAATTTTAATAAAAGAGAATAAATTATTTCAAATGAATTTCTATTTTACAAAAATCAATTTGAGAAAATATAATTAATAATATTGGCTCCCATTTTTAAAGCTTTTTCACGAACTTCTAAAGGGTCATTATTAACTTCGGGATCTTCCCATCCATCTCCAAGATCACATTCATAAGTGTAGAGTAGAACCAGTTTGTTTTCGATGAAGATTCCAAATGCCTGTGGTCTTTTTCCATCGTGTTCGTGGATTTTAGGCAAACCATTGGCAAAAACAAAAGGTTTTTGAAATATTGGATGATTTGATGGAATTTCAATCAAATTATCATTTGGAAATAATTTTTTTATTTCCTTACGAATGTATTGGTCCATACCGTAATTATCATCAATATGTAGAAAACCACCGGCGAGCAAATATTTTCTTAAGTTCGTAACGTCACTTTCATTAAAAACAACATTACCATGACCTGTCATGTGAACAAATGGGTATGAAAAAAGGTCAGGACTGCTAGGATCTACAGTTCTGGGTTTAGATTTTATTTTTGTGTTTATATTGGAATTACAGTATTTTATTAAATTTGGGAGCGAAGTTGGATTTGCATACCAGTCGCCACCACCACTATATTTTAGTAAAGCAATTTCTTGAGAAAAGCAGGTTAAAGAAGAAGATAGTAATAATAAAAATACTGTTTTTTTCATAGTATGATTGTAGAATTGAATTTTAAAGCCTAATCTTCATTAGTAAAAACAACACTGTGACAGGCAACTATAGCAGCAGTTTCTGTTCGTAATCTGGTTTCGCCTAAAGAAACGGGAATGTAATTGTTTTCTAATGCCAATTCGATTTCTTTGTTGGAAAAATCACCTTCAGGACCTATTAAAATTGTGTAGTCAGTTTTGGCTTTAAGTATAGATTTTAGAGACTTTTTATTTGTTTCTTCGCAATGTGCTATTAGTTTTTGTCCTGTGTTTTCTCTTTTTATGAATTCTTTCAATGAAATGGCAGGATTCAATTTTGGAAGATACGTTTGATTGCATTGTTTCATTGCTGAAAGAATAATTTTTTCAAATCTCTCAGTATTTATTATTTTTCTTTCAGAGCGATCACATATTATGGGGGTGATTTCATAAATTCCAATCTCTGTCGCTTTTTCAAGAAACCATTCGTAACGATCATTCATTTTTGTGGGAGCAACCGCAAGATGTAGTTTTTGTTTTGGCTCTTCCGTTTTTTCAATTTCTAAAATTTGAACGGTACATTTATTATCAGAAGCCAATGTAATTTCAGTTTTAAATAAAAAACCTAAGCCATTAGTTACGAATAGTATATCGTTGTCTTTTTTACGTAATACTTTAATGATGTGCTTGCTTTCTTCTTTATCAAAAGAAAATGTTTCGGTAGTTTCGTTTATTGTAGGATTATAAAATAATTGCATAATTTAAAATTGTATTCGCGCTTTTGAAACGACTTCCGCTGTTTCAAATTTTTGTGATAAAAACTTTTGATAACCTACAATTCCAATCATTGCAGCATTGTCTGTTGTGTATTCAAATTTAGGAATGTATGTTTTCCAACCGTATTTTGTTTCTGTTTCTTTCAAAGTATTTCGAATTCCAGAATTTGCCGAAACTCCTCCGCCAATTGCAATTTGAGTGATACCGGTTTCTTTTACTGCCATTTTTAATTTATCCATCAATATTTCGATGATAGTGTATTGAATGGAAGCACAGATATCATTTAAATTCTCTTGAATAAATTCAGGGTTTTCAATTTTTTTCTTTTGAATAAAATAAAGAATAGCCGTTTTTAAACCAGAGAAACTGAAATCCAATCCGGGTACTTTTGGTTTTGTAAAAGGAAATGCTTTTGGATTCCCTAATTGTGCATATTTATCAACCAAAGGGCCGCCTGGGTAGGGAAGTCCAAGTATTTTGGCACTTTTATCAAATGCTTCACCCACTGCATCGTCTGTAGTTTCACCGATGATTGTTAAATCGAAAAAATCATCAACCCTAACAATTTGGGTATGCCCACCACTTATTGTTAACGCAAGAAAAGGAAAGCTAGGTTTATTAAAACCTTCTTCTTCTATAAAATGGGCTAAAATATGGGCATGCATGTGGTTTACCGCGATAAGAGGTATTTGTAATGCCAATGCCATTGATTTTGCAAATGAACTTCCAACCAAAAGAGAACCCATAAGTCCCGGACCTTGCGTAAAAGCAATTGCAGATAGCTGTTCTTTTTTAATGTCAGCTTTTTTTAAGGCAGCCTCTATTACTGGAACAATATTTTGTTGATGTGCACGAGAAGCAAGTTCAGGCACAACACCTCCATATTGATTATGAATTAACTGATTGGCAACAACATTTGATAATACTTTGTCGTTACATAATACTGCTGCTGCAGTATCATCACACGAACTTTCGATGGCAAGTATATAAACCTCTGGAATTTGCATATAAACAGATGATTTTTGAAGTATATTTGATGGATTACTATAAAAATAGTATTTTTACAGCTGTGCCAAAATTAAAGATTTTTTAGTTAAGGTATTACCATTTCCGAAGGCAAATTATTTATTTGTGCTAAAAAAACAAAAAACGCCACTTATCAAAAAGATTAAAAAAATAGTATTCCGTTTTCTCCTTGGACTAATATTACTTTTGTTAGTACTTTTTATAGCCCTTAGTTTACCTTTTGTCCAAACTAAGGTGGCACAATATTTCATGGAAAGTATCAATAAGGATTATGGACTTCACATGAAAGTTGATGAAGTACAGCTTACTCTTTTCGGTGGTGTAAAACTTAAAAAAGTTTTGATTATAGATCATCATAAAGATACTTTAATTTATGTCAAAAGATTGAGCACATCGTTTCTTGGAGCCAAAAAAGTTTTAGATGGTGATTTGATTTTTGGAGATTTGGCAATGGATGGTGTTCTTTTTAATTTAAAAACCTATAAAAAGGAAAAGAAGACGAATCTGGATTACTTTATTGATGCTTTTGGCACAAGCAAAACACCTTCCAAGAAACATTTTTTATTGACTGCTTCAAGTATTGATTTGTCAAATGGTCGATTTATTTTGAGTGATGAAAATCATGAAACCGTAAAACCTGTCGACTTTACAAGATTGAATATATTGGTTACCAATTTTAAAGTTTATGGCCCCGAAGTATATGCCAATATTCAAAAAATGTCTTTTTTGGATCATAGAGGATTGTATGTAAAGAGCTTAAAAGGAAATTATAGCTTTACCCAGCAACACATGATATTGGACAAAATGGAAATTGAAACCAAAGAATCCAGTATTAAGGGTTATGCTGCTTTGAATTACGAGATTGAAGATTTCTCTGATTTTCAAAATAAAGTAGAGTTTGATGTTAAGTTAAAATCAGCAAAATTAGCCTCCAATGATATTCGTTGTTTTTATGATGAATTAGGTAAATATCAATATTTTAAACTTAGATCACATATTACTGGACCTTTAAATAATTTGAAATTCCTTGATTTATATCTAAAAGATAATAGAGGTACAAAAATTGTTGGTTTTATAAATTTTAAAAACCTTTTAGGAACAAAAGATCAAAAATTCTATATGAATGGAAAGTTTGATCAATTGAATGCTAATTATGATGACTTGGTAAGCATATTGCCGAATGTTTTAGGTAAAAAATTGCCTATTATTTTAAAGAAATTTGGAAATGTTTCATTAGTTGGTAATACTCAGGTTACAATCACTTCGATTCATGCTAATCTTGCAGCAAACACAGCTTTAGGAGCTGTGAAATCAAAATTTATTATCAACAATATGGATCAAAGCGATAAAGCTGACTATGTTGGTTATGTTGTTTTGAATGATTTTAATATTGGTAATTTATTAGATAATAAGGATTTGTCAAAAATAAGTTTAAATATTGATGTCGATGGGCGCGGTTTTTCTGAAAAGTATTTAAATACTTCATTAAAAGGTATAGTTTCCAGTGTTGCTTATAATGGGTATAATTATAAGAATGTTGCCGTCAATGGTAATTTTAAATTGCCTCTATATAAAGGGTCAATTATTGTAAATGATCCTAATTTGAAAATGAATTTTGATGGATTGGTAGATTTAAGTAAAAAAGAAAACCAATACGATTTTCAGATTAAAATTGACAAGGCAGAATTAAATAAATTGAATTTTGTAAAAGATTCTGTCTCTCAGTTTAACGGAAATGTTATAGTTGATGTACAAGGAAATTCTATAGATAATATGCACGGCAATATCTATGTGAATGATGCTACTTATGTCAATTCTAGGAGTACTTATCAATTTAACGATTTTAATCTGAACTCTAGTTTTGATAACCAAAGAATTCGAACAATAAAGATAGCAGCTCCAGATATAACTAATGGTACGATTGTAGGAAAGTATAAATTTTCCGAATTAAAAGGATTGGTTACAAATTCGTTAGGAAGTCTTTATACGAATTATAAACCCATTGCGGTGAAAAAAGGACAATTTTTAAAATTTAATTTTGAAGTTTATAATAAAATTGTTGAAGTGTTTTTTCCTGAAATAAAACTAAGTGAAAATACTGTTGTAAAAGGGAATATTAATTCAGATATTAATGAATTTAAATTCAATTTTAATTCTCCAAGTATAAAAGCAGCAGATAATTCTTTTGACAATATCAGGGTTTCTATTGATAATAAAAACCCATTGTATAATGCTTATATTGAGTTGGATAGTATTAAAACCAAGATATATAAAATACGCGATTTTAGTTTGATAAATGTGACTTCAAAAGATACTTTGTTTTTTAGAACTGAGTTTAAAGGAGGTTCGAAAGGGGAAGATTATTTTAATTTGGATTTATACCACACCATTAATAAGGAGAATAAAAATGTAATTGGATTCAGTAAATCTGAAATTAAATTAAAAAATAGTTTGTGGTTTTTGAACGAGTCCAATCTATCTAATAATCGTTTGGTTTTTGATAAAAAATTAACCGAGTTTAAATTGGATGATTTTATACTTTCCAATAAGGAGCAAGAAGTAAAACTCGATGGCGAATTTAAAGGCAATTCTTATAAAGATATTAATGTTGAATTCAAGAATTTTAATATCAATGAATTGACATCGGCGCAAGAGAGTTTTGCTATTTATGGAAATTTAAACGGAAAAATTAATTACAATCAAAATAAACAGGTTTATAAGCCAACAGCCTCATTACGGATTGATAGTTTGAAGGTTAATAATCATGATTTAGGAATTTTAAATTTTGATATAAAAGGTGATGAAAATTTTAGAAAATTTACTTTGTTTTCTACTATCGAAAATAAGGATTTTGAATCTTTTAGTGCCGACGGAAGTTTTGAAATAGTAAATAAAGAAACATTGCTTGATTTAAATTTAAAATTTGATCAATTTAATTTGGCAACATTAAGTTCGTTAGGTGGGGATGTTATTTCAAATATAAGAGGGTTAGTTTCTGGAAATGCAACCATTGGAGGTACTTTGAGCAAGCCAGATGTCAATGGACGTTTGTATGTTAATGGTGGAGGATTGGCGATACCTTACCTTAATGTTGATTATGCATTAAAAGATAAAACTATTATTGATCTTACTGGTGAAAAATTTCTTTTTAGAAATAACACTTTAATAGATACGAAATTCAATACTGTCGGAATATTGAATGGAGTAGTAGAGCATAAGAATTTTTCGGATTGGAAATTGGATTTGGCAATTAATTCCAAAAGACTTCTTGTACTGGATACCAAAGACAGTGAAGACGCTGCTTATTTTGGAACAGCATTCATTAATGGTAATGCAACAATCAAAGGCCCTGCAAATGGTTTGTTTATTAAAGTTGATGCAAAATCTGAAAAAGGATCAGCTCTTAAAATACCAATAAATAGTGCGGAAAGTGTTAGTGAGAATAGTTTTATTCATTTTATAACCCCGAAAGAAAAATTCAATTTACAAAAAGGAATTGTTGATAAAACAAAGAATTATAATGGACTCGAATTAGAGTTTGATCTTGAAATCACACCTAATGCGGAGGTTGAAGTTATTTTGGACAGGAATTCGGGACACGGGATGAAAGGACGTGGAAATGGGACACTTTTATTTAAAATCAATACACTTGGTGCTTTTAATATGTGGGGGGATTTCTTGCCTTATGATGGTACATATAATTTTAAATATGGAGGGTTAATCGATAAAAAATTTAAAGTTAAAAAAGGAGGCTCAATTATTTGGGAAGGAAATCCTATGAGAGCCCAACTGAATTTGGAAGCGGTTTATAAAACATCAGCAAATCCTGCTTTGTTAATAGAAAATTCAAGTGTCAATAAAAAAGTCGATGTTGAAGTTATTATTGGTATTCGAGGAGACTTGACGCGACCAGAGCCCGATTTCATGATAGATTTCCCTACTGTTACAAGTGTTTTGAAGTCAGAGCTTCAAACAGAATTAGCTGATAAAGATGTAAGACAAACTCAGGCTTTGTATTTGTTATCAACAGGGAGTTTTTTAGGTAAAGATGGGTCAAGTCAAGCCGTCGCTTCAAGTATGTACGAAACAGCTTCAAGTATGTTGGGAAATATAGTTCAATCAAATAATGAAAAATTTGAAATGAATTTTAATGTAGTTTCACCTGATAATAGGCCAAGTACACAAACTGATGGTAGGGTTGAAGCTATTGTTTCTTCTAAAGTAAATGAAAGAATTACAATAAATGGTAAAATTGGAGTACCATTTGGAGGAGTTAATGAATCGGCTATAGTAGGAGCAGTTGATATTAAATATAGGGTAAATGATGATGGATCTTTTAATTTCCATGTTTTTAATAAAGAAAATGATTTAAATTATATAGGTCAAGATATTGGTTATACTCAGGGTGCAGGTATTACTTATGAGGTAGATTTTGATACTTTTAGAGAGTTGGTTGATAAAATGTTTAAAAGCAATAAGTTAACCAAAGAAAAGGAGTCTAAAACCAAAGTTGATAACTCTGATTCCAATTTGAATCCTGATTATATAAATTTCACAAAACCAAAAGAGCCTAGTTCGGACAAACCGAAAGTTAATCAAGATGCTGTACTTCCAGAGGATGATTAATTGTAATTGATTATTAATTAGCTGCTTATGTTATTTTTGAAAATTTTAGTTAACTTTATGGCTAAAATTTTGTATTCCACTTTGTATAATTCTTTTATGTAGTCTGTTTATTTCTTTTTTTGAAAAGCGATAAATAGCTCGTATTTCCCCAATTTTCAACAGTTTCGGATTTTAAAAAAGGAAATAAATATTAGGTCTTTTTGAATTAAAAAAACTTATCAACGAAAACGTTTGAATTTCAGTTATTTTATTAAAATGTTAGAAAGCACCCCTAAAATGTCTTCGATATATGCTAAATTTACACTTTAATACTTAAAAAAATGTCAAAAACAATAAAAAAGATAGGTGTTCTTACCTCTGGAGGAGATTCTCCAGGAATGAATGCCGCTATTCGTTCTGTTGTACGAACATGTGCTTTTCATAACATAGGATGTGTTGGTATTTATAGGGGTTATCAAGGAATGATAGAAGGTGATTTTAAAGAAATGGGACCCCGAAGTGTAAATAATATAGTAAATAAAGGAGGGACTATTTTGAAATCAGCTCGTTCTATGGAGTTTAAAACTCCTGAGGGACGCGAAAAAGCGCATAAAAATTTAGTTAAAGCTGGTGTAGATGCTCTAGTAGTAATCGGTGGTGATGGTTCTTTTACTGGAGCATTATTATTTAATTCTGAATATAATTTCCCTGTAATTGGAATTCCTGGAACTATTGATAATGATATATTTGGTACAAGTCATACTTTGGGTTATGATACTGCTTTAAATACAGTTGTTGATGTAATTGATAAAATTCGTGATACTGCAAGTTCCCATAACAGATTGTTTCTTATCGAGGTAATGGGACGCGATGCTGGTCATATAGCTTTGAATGCTGGTATTGGAGCTGGAGCGGAAGAAATTCTTATACCTGAAGAAGATTTAGGATTGGAACGTTTATTAGACTCTTTACGAAAAAGTAAAGCAGCTGGAAAATCATCAAGTATAGTGGTAATTGCTGA
>NZ_DASTTN010000068.1:0-5734 GCF_035760125.1 Flavobacterium sp. | reverse complement strand
CGCCGAAATGGGAAAACGCAATATGTATGCGGTACTGTTTTTAACGAATAACTGGGAATGGTCTGGCGGAATGTCGCAATATTTAGAATGGAATGGTCACGGGCCAATTCCGGTTCCGAATATCGCTCCAAACACTTGGCCTCAGTTTATGTCCTATACCGAAAAATTTCATAGCTGTGAACCGTGTATGGAAGCATTAAACAATCATGTGAAATTTATTTTGGGCAGAACAAACGCCTACACTAAAAGAAAATACACTGAAGACAATACGATTATGGCGTGGCAAGTGGGCAATGAACCGCGCACTTTTACACCTGAAAATGAAGCAAAATTTACAGTTTGGCTCAACAACATTGTCAACTTGATTGACAGTTTAGACAAAAATCACTTGATTTCAACAGGTTCTGAGGGAAGAAACAGCTCCAACGACAGTATGGAAACTTTTGAAAGAACCCATCTTAATCCGAACATTGACTACTTAACAATGCACATTTGGCCAAAAAACTGGAATTGGTACAAAGCCGAAGATGCCGAGAAAACATTGCCTACGACACTTGAAAATACAGGAAAATATATTGATTTGCATGTTGAAGTTGCCAATCATCTAAAAAGGCCAATCATCATTGAAGAATTTGGTTTACCAAGAGAAAATGAAGGTTTGGTTTCAACAGCTTCCGTAGCCAACAGGGATATTTTTTACAATTATATTTTCAAAAGAGTCGCGGAAAGCCATAAAAATAATGGAGTGTTGCAAGCCGCTAATTTTTGGGGATTTGGTGGCGAAGGGAAAGCGGTTACCAAAGACGGAAAATGGAAACCGGGCGATCCTTTGACAACCGATCCACCACAGGAACCACAAGGTTTGAATTCGGTTTTTTCTTCGGATAAATCGACTTTGGAATTGGTAAAAAAGTATAATTTGGAGTTACAAAAATGAGTGTGAGAGACACTACAGTGCCTCTCACACAATGCAAAACATTTTATTTCAAAATAGATTCAATTGCATTTAATTCCTCTGATGAAAATTCCAGATTTTGCAACGAATCAATATTATTGTTCAATTGTCCCACAGAACTAGCACCAATCAATACCGAAGTAATTCTGTTGTCTTTTAGTAACCAAGCTAAAGACATTTGTGCCAAAGACTGATTTCTTTCTTTTGCAATGTCATTCAGTTGAATAATTTTCTGGATTCTTTCCTCGGAAACCTCATCTTCTTTTAAATGTCCATTTGGATTGTGAGCACGGGAATTTTCAGGAATTCCTTTTAGATATTTATCGGTTAAAAGTCCTTGTGCCAAAGGTGAAAATGCAATACAACCAACTCCTTTTTCTTCAAGAACATCAAGCAATCCTTCTTCGGGAGTTCTTACAAACATTGAATATTTCACTTGATGAATCAAACAAGGTGTTCCCAATCGTTTCAAAATTTCAGTAGCTTCTCTGGTTTGTTCAGGATTGTAATTTGAAATTCCGGCATACAAAGCTTTACCGCTTCGAACGGCATAATCCAATGCCATCATCGTTTCTTCCAAAGGCGTTTCGGGATCAAAACGATGCGAATAGAAAATATCTACATATTCCAAATTCATTCGTTTCAAACTTTGGTCTAAACTCGACAACAAATACTTTCGGGAACCCCAATCACCATATGGTCCATCCCACATTGTGTAACCTGCTTTGGTCGTGATTACGATTTCGTCGCGAAGGTTTCCTTTAAAATTGTTTTTAAGAATAGTACCAAAATTAGTCTCTGCCGAACCCGGAACCGGACCGTAATTGTTGGCCAAATCAAAATGAGTTATTCCTTTATCAAAAGCTGCTTTGGCAATACTTTCCGCATTTTCAAAACTATCTACCGAACCGAAGTTGTGCCATAATCCCAAAGAAATTTGCGGTAATAACAATCCGCTTTTTCCACATCTGTTGTATTTCATTTTTCTTTATTTAAAGATCGAAAATTAAAGAATTTAAAAATAAAAAAACACATAAAATTTTAAAAATTCTATGTGTTTAAAATATCTTTAAAAAAGGTTTTATTTCAATTCAAAACCACTTTCCAAACCTCTTTCCGAACTTCCTCCTATCCAAATTTTGAAAGCTCCTGACTCAACCAAATAATTCCCGTCATTGTCAAAGAAACCTAATTCTTTATCCGTCAAAGTAAAGGTTACGGTTTTGGTTTCTCCTTTTTTCAGTGCCAACAATTCAAAACCTTTTAATTCTTTTACGGGCCTGGCCAAACTTGCGGCGACATCCTGAATATACAATTGCGCCACTTCTTTCCCGTCATAATTACCAGAATTGGTAATATCCACAGAAACCACAACCGGCTCACCTTTTGCGAAAGCGGACTTGTTAATCTTCAAATTTTTATAGTCGAAAGTAGTGTAGCTCAACCCAAATCCGAAAGGATACAAAGGTGTTTTCTCCACATCAGCATAATGTGACCAAAACACATTTTTATCACTATTCACAGGCCTTCCCGTATTGTAATTGTTATAATAAATAGGCACTTGACCAACATTTCTCGGGAAAGACATTGGCAATTTTCCACTTGGATTGTAATCACCGTACAACACTTGCGCGACAGCATTACCTGTTTGAGTTCCCAAATGCCAAGCCTCAACAATAGCAGGAATATGTTCTGCAGCCCAAGGCAAGGCCAACGGTCTTCCATTATTTAAGACCAAAACAATATTTGGATTTACTTTGTAGATTTCTTCTAACAATTCTTGTTGAACACCTGGTAAATCAAGATTGGTTCTACTGCGCCCTTCTCCCGATTGAAAACCGTGCTCACCCAAAACCATAACCACGATGTCAGCGTTTGCAGCTATTTTTTTGGCAGCATCAAATCCGCTTTTATCTGTGGTATTGAAAACCAATTCTGATGTAAAAGTGGCTTTTTCCGTAATCAAATCGGCTCCTTTTTCAAACGTCAATTGATTGTCTTTGTACTGTTGCATTCCTTCCAGAACCGAAACCGCAGTATTGTCATCCGAAGCAATTCTCCAACTTCCCAGCGGGCTGTTTTTATCATTGGCCAAAGCCCCAATCAAAGCAATTTTCTGTCCTGATTTTTTTAGCGGAAGTAAATTTATTTCATTCTTCAACAACACAATAGATTTTTTGGCCATATCCAAAACACCGTCGTTGTTGGCTTTATTGCCAATTGTTGCTTTTTCTCTTTTCTCGTCACAATATTTATAAGGGTCATCAAATAATCCCAATTCAAATTTCACGCGCAAAATTCTACGAACCGCATTGTCAACCAAGGCTTCTTTTACTTTACCGTCTTTTACCAGTTTCACCAATTCGGATACATATAAATGTGATTCCATATCCATATCCGAACCTGCAATCACCGCTTTGGCCGTTGCGTCCGCACCGTCTTTAGCAAAGCCGTGGGCAATCATTTCCCGAACCGAAGCCCAGTCCGAAACTACAAAACCATCAAATTTCCATTCTCCTTTTAAAATATCTCTTTGCAGAAAGGCATTTCCAGTTGCTGGAACGCCATTCAAAATATTGAACGAGTTCATTAACGTACGAACGCCAGCATCAGTCGCTGCTTTGAACGGAGGCAAAACCGTGTTGTATAATTTTGAATTACTAATATCCACCGTATTATAATCCCTTCCAGATTCTGCAAAACCGTATGCTGCAAAATGTTTGGTGCAAGCCGCAATCGTATTTACTTTTTGTAAGTCGGCTCTCGTATCACCTTGAAAACCGGTAATCCTTGCCTTTGCAATTTTACTTCCCAAATACGGATCTTCTCCCGCTCCTTCCATCACACGTCCCCAACGGGCATCTTGTGAAATATCGACATTTGGTCCAAAAGTCCAGTTAATTCCAGATGCCGAAGCCTCATCTGCTGCAATCTGAGCCGATTTTTTAATCGCCTCCATATCCCAACTCGCTGCTTCTGCCAACGGAATTGGACTCAACGTTTTATATCCGTGAATCACATCAAAACCAATAATCAACGGAATTCCCAATCGAGTTTCCTCAACAGCAATTTTCTGAACAGCTCTTACCTCTTTCACCCCACGAACCGACAACATCGATCCTACCCATCCATCACGCAAATGTTTATATTTCAACTCGGCATTTCCTCCTTTTGGAGCTGGACCCGTTACTTCCCAAAAACCATTATATTGATTCATTTGCCCGACTTTCTCTTCCATCGTCATTTGCTTCATCAACAAATCAATGCGTTCTTCAATCGGTTTTGTTTTGTCTAAATGTGGTGATTTTTGTGCAATCATATTTCCTGTGCTAATCAGGGTAAAAATCCCTGCAATAATTAATGTATTCTTTTTCATAATTTATAATTTCATTTTTGGCGTGTCTCTTGTCCTGAAAAAAAATCAGGACAAGAGTCGGGCTATACGGCTTTGTCTCTCCTCTAGTCCCAAAAGACGAGATGCGAGGATACCGCCTACTATCCCTCACGCGACCTTGTAACAACTTTCAAATTTCAAAATGACAAAGTCGTCTATAATCATCTTTATTTACTCACTTATAAAAGACGAAGCCGGTAAATTAGCTTTATTCAAAAGAGTCGACTGATCAGTATTCCTCCAAGCGTAACGCACTTTTATAGGTACTTTAACCTTATCCGATTGCAAAATCACTGTATCCTTTTTAACGACAGCAGTCGCTTTGTAAAACACATTATCAGCACCGGCAACCTCAAACAAATCGGCTTTCCTGTCCTTAAAATACAATCCATCTGCATAATCAAAAGTGACTGTCACTTTATTTTTAACAATTGTAATTCCTTTATAAAGAGGTCCGTTTACCAATGCGTTATTGGTCTTATAAGTATTCGCCAAAGCCAAATTGCCCAAACGGATTCCAACCGATTTTTTATCTTTTGGATGAATTTCTTCAATAGGCGAAATATCGCTGGTCATTACCATTCCGGTGTTTGGAACTTCCTGCAGCACTTTTCGTTGTGCATCTCGAATAATGACTCCTCCAAAATGGTCTTCCCCATATTTATAAGGCGCAATCTGAACAAAATAAAACGGAAAATCATATCCCCATAATTTTCTCCACGAAGTGATCAAAGCGGAAAGTGTTTTATCATAAACAGTTGACCCAACATTACTTTCCCCTTGATACCATAACGCTCCAGCAATTTTGAATTTCGTCAAAGGAAAAATCATTGCATTAAAAGCACGTCCTGGCTGGTTTGGACCATAAATTTCTTCCTTTCTTGTTTTCGCCGATTCCAATAAAACCGCATCGTTTTGAATCACTTCTTCCGGCATCCAAATCTCGGCCGGCGTTCCTCCCCAATTGGACGAAATCAAACCTATAGGCACATTTTTCAATTCTTCCTGCAAACGCTTTCCAAAAAAATAACCCACTGCGCTAAAATACTTCATCGTTTCGGGTGTACATTCTGTCCAATTTCCAGAAAGATTATTTTGTGGAGTAGTAGCTGTTAATTTTGGCACCAAAAACAATCGGATGTTTGGGTTTGTTGCATTTTTAACCTCCTCATCACCGTTATCAATTCCCCAACTGGCGTTCATTTCCATATTGGATTGCCCGGAACAAATCCAAACCTCGCCAATCAAAATGTTTTTCAGCACGATTTCATTATATCCTTTTATCGTAATGGTATAAGGCCCTCCTTCTTTTGGCGTCGGAATGGCGATTTCCCATTTCGCCTGATTACTGGCTTTAACTTTATAGGTTTCGTTATTCCAACTTG